>CAZBSJ010000121.1:0-5776 GCA_964494165.1 uncultured Nitrospiraceae bacterium | reverse complement strand
TAACGACAATAATCTTTGTCTTAAGTATCATACTCGCTTAACATACCTCGCCTGTAATTGCTTAAGAACTTAAATGCAAGTTCTATGCCCACTAAATATGGATAAAAATCGTTTTATTTCAGGTGGTTATACAGACCCCAAAAAGCATTTTTTATTTTTCTCCGCATTTTCACACAATGTGATTGAAAACACTCAGTATGAAATCATATGCGTAATAAATAATGTTACAGCTTCTGTATTCATAGCCGTGCATTAGACTTTGAAACCGTATCTGCCTTGTATTCATTGCGGATATAGACAGCTTGCATCCTGCATCCTGCATCCTGTATTCTGATTGTATGGCAAAACCATTCGTAGTCATAGTCGGAAGGACAAATGTTGGCAAATCCACCTTGTTCAATAAGATGGTCAGATCATCATCTGCGATTGTAGAAGACCGTCCAAATGTCACGCGGGACAGGAATTACATGGATGCTGAATGGGAAGGCAAGGCTTTCATAGCAGTTGACACAGGCGGATTCTATCCTGAGCCTGCTGATGATATATTCCAGCAAATGAGAGAACAGGCTCTCTTTGCAATAGAAGAGGCAGACATCATAATACACCTGCTTGACGGAAAAGAAGGACTCACCCCGGCTGATAAAGAACTCTCAAGGACACTCAGGGCCTCAGGCAAAAAGGTCCTATGGGTGGTAAATAAGATAGACACCCCAAAGAGAGAAGAAAGACTGTATGACTTTTATGCGCTTGGCGTTGATGAGTTGCTTCCTGTATCAGCGGCAACAGGCTACGCATTCGGAGAACTGATGGACAAGATCGCATCCATGCTTCCTGCTGCAACTAAAGAAGATGTCACTTATCCGAAAATCGCCATCGTAGGAAAGCCCAATGTCGGGAAATCAACACTCGTAAACGCCCTGATAGGAAAAAAAAGAATGATAGTAAGCCCTGTGCCAGGAACTACGAGAGATTCTGTTGACTCTGTCTGCTTATACTACAAAAAGAAATACTTACTGATTGATACAGCAGGAATAAGGAAAAAAAGCAGGGTGGATTTTACTGTTGAAAAATTCTCAGTGGTAAAAGCCATTAAAAGCATAGAGAGGTGCGACATAGCATTAATCGTACTGGATGCCTCACAGGGCATAACAGAGCAGGACCAGAAAATAGCAGGCATTGTCGAGAGATATTTAAAGGGAGCGATATTCCTGCTTAACAAATGGGACCTTATGGAGGAACCAGAGGCTGCCTACAAAAAAATAATCTCAGAGTTCAACAGAAAGCTCTTTTTTTTAAATTATGCTCCTGTGATTACGACATCAGGCATAGAAAAGAAAAGGATTACAAAGATATTTCCTGTAATAGATGAGATTATCAAACAGAGGAAAAAACGGATACCGACAGGCGAGTTGAACAGGTTCATCAAAGAGGTTACTGACAGGAACCCTTTGCCGTTATACAGAGGAAGGACATCAAAGATTTTTTACATGAGTCAGGTAAAGACAGAGCCTCCGGCATTCATAATATTTTCCAACCATCCGCAGGCGATAAAAGATCCCTACTTAAGATATATAGAAAAAAATCTGAGAGAAAGGTTTTCTTTTCTCGGTACACCAGTTAAAATCTATCTAAGACATAAGAGTTGAGAATACTAACCCACTCTATCCATAAACTATGTTTAATCTGACAGGACATAGTATTGTCGCTCATTCTCGGGCTTTGCCCTCCGAGGCATTTTGCCTCTTTATTTATCAAAAAAATATACTTGAATATCGGCAAAATAAATCCGCTTTAACACTATGTCCTGTCTATAACCCAAAAAATTTATGAATAATATAAGCTAAGGAGGAACTGATGATAGACCTGATAGGAAAGATGGTAGAGGTAATTACGCCTGACACTACATACAAGGGCAAACTCGTTGAGATCGGCGAAGATGATGTTTATGTCGAATCAGAGACAGGGTGGATAGTGATACCGGTTGAAAAAGTGGTGTCGATTAGAGAACAGGAAGACTGAAAATTTTATTCTTCGAATCTTAATCTTTATTCATATCTCCCATCAAAAACTGAACAATCGCAGTGGCTGCAATAGCCGCTGTTTCTGCGCGGAGGATGCGATTGCCGAGTGAAACAGTGATAAGCCCGCTTGAATTTGCCAATTCCACTTCTTTTCTGGTGAATCCACCCTCAGGGCCAATAACAAGGTAAAGTTGAGAGTTAAAAGTTGAAAGTTTAAAATTCAAATTCTGACTTCTGGATTCTGACTTCTGAATGCTGTCAATCGCTTCTTTTAACGACACACCGCCTTCTTCCCAGAAGATAAATCCGTATAATCCCCCCATCCCCCCTTTAGAAAAGGGGGGTGAGGGGGGATTTGAAGTAAAAATATCCTTAAACTCCACCGGCTCATTTATTTCCGGTATTCCTGTCCTCCCGCTCTGTTTTGATGCCTCTTCAGCAATCTTTCTCCATCTCGAAAGTTTCCTTGTATAACTTATCTGGCCTCTTTCTGTTACAGCAGGGATTATTTTTTTGATTCCCAGTTCAGTAGTCTTTTGTATAACCAGATCCATCTTCTCGCCTTTGAGCATTCCCTGAACAAGTGTGAGATTTAAAGGAGATTCAGTATTCCACTTCTGCTCTTCATAAATCTCTGCAATTATCTTTTTGCCCTCAATGCCTGAAATCCTGGATTTGTAGATATTGCCCTCTCCGTCCAATATCTCAAGCTCATCTCCTTTTTTGCATCTGAGGACAGAAATTAGATATCTGGCCTTCTCGCCTGATATAACTGCTTTTTTGTCTGTTATTTCTTCTTTTGAGAGGATAATGCGCATTTCGCCTGTATTATATCCGTGAAAGATGGAGATTGACAAGAAAAGGTACGGTTGATGCACAAGAGCTGTCCCGCTCTTTTCAAAAACTTCAAAATGGTATAAGTTATTAATAGTATTAAGATATGGGAATGACTAACATTACAAAAAGAGTATTAGCAAGAAACTATCTAATAACTGGTTCGCGGCTCAACTGCCTCATTCTCCCGGCGCTTCTGGAAAATGAGGGACATCGGGGCTTGAGGTAAGCTGAAAAAAGTAGACACGAAAGTTTGGCGAAATGGAACTTCAAAGTAGCGTTTTCCCAAGTGAGAAAAAATGGCACCAGGTCTCAAAGATTACCTTGATAGGCTGGCTCATTGCCTATGGCCTTTTCATGCTTCATGCCTTAAAAGACGAGGACGGCTTTTTGCTGCTTGACCATATAAACCTGCCTTTTCACGAGGCCGGGCATATATTTCTAAACCCATTGGGGGAATTTATCGGCTTCTGCGGAGGGACGATATTTCAGCTTTTGATACCCTTTGCCATTATGATCAATTTCTGGATGAAGGGGGAGACAATCGGGTTTGCATTCTGCCTGTTCTGGTTCGGGGAGAACTTTTTGAATATAGCAAGGTACATGGCCGATGCCAAGGACATGATGCTGCCTCTGGTCGGCGGCGGAGACCATGACTGGAACTACATCTTTTCGGAGCTTGGTGTTCTGCATAAGGACAAGCAGATAGCAGGGGTGACGAGGTTTTTGGGGTGGGCGATTATGGCCTCGGCGGTTGGATGGCTGGGATTAAAGGCAATTCTAAAGCGATCCTAGCTTTTGGGTTTGCGATAGTGAATCGGGCAATTTCACTAGAATTCTTCGACGATCCATTAACTGTTAAGGCGATCAAGATTTTCACGGTGTTAGCCTACTTTGGCGGAATTGGCGCCGCAGTCGTCGGGAAAGCGGCTTTCGCGGTCATCGCCATAGCAATGGCGGCCATCGGCTCTTGGGTACTCATAAAGGACAAAGAATGAAACTTTCAAAACCAATTGTCCTCTTGTTTCTCCTCGCGTTCCTTGCCGGTTGCAATGAGCCACCTCGTTACACTGAGAACGCCAGAGAGTTCCTTAGGACACAAGGGATCTCAAACGACGTAATTGAGAAACTGGCGACCAGGCAGCCGCTGGAACCCGACGTGGCAGAACTGCTCTCGCGATACGAAAACATTGGCGTCCTGCATCTACTCGGTGAGAACCCGAGCACGCCACAAGCGATCCTTGATAGGCTGGCAAGGCACAGAAACTTTGAAGTCAGAACCGGTGTGGCGGGTAACCCCAACCTGTCACTTGACCTCTTGTTAGCCCTGCGAACGCCTGGCAAATATACGACGGTGAACACGGTGGTCGCCCGAAATCCGCGCCTGCCTAGAGCGGTCATTTGGGAAATGCACAAGAACGGCGAGGCGGGCTATCTATACTTCGGAATGAATCAGAACTGTCCCCCGGAACTGATGAGAGAAATTGCCGCGAAAGGGGATTGGCTCGCAAGGGGATACCTCGCACAAAATCCGAACCTCCCGGAAGACGTTATACAAAAGCTCGCCCAAGACAAGAGCGAAGACGTCAGGATGCGCCTGACCTTCAACCCAAATCTACCTGCCGGCGTGGCGTGTTCACTTGTTCAGGACCAAGCAGAGCTCGTGCGCAACCACATTGAGAGAAGGATTGAGAAAGAGATCTACCCGCAGTGTGACAGAAGTAAGCCCATTACCGATCCCATCGCCTATTTAAACGACCCTGTTGGTTACCGGGAAAATTGTCCGCCAAGCCAAAGTGAAGTGGCGAAAAAGTGGTGCGGAATAAATTGATTGCCTAACAAGGCGCCCCACCTGACCGCTATTCCGCGGCGCTCCAAAATTGTGAAATTGGGACGGTTGTAATTATTGAAAAAAACATCAAGTCTGAAAGGCATAATCGTAAATAATAGAGTAAATAGAACCGTACCATTAAACATTACTTTTAGGTTTCGATATAAGGATTAAAGGCAGCCATCACATATTCAGAAAACAAGGGATTATAGAAAAAATTAATCTTCAGCGTGAGGGGAATATGGCAAAACCTTATCAGGTTAAACAAGCAAGAAATGTTATAGTAAAGTATAGACTCGGAGGGACTATTGATGTATAAATACGAGATTATCATTTACTGGAGCAATGAAGACAATGCTTTTATATCAGAAGTTCCTGAACTGCCGGGCTGCATGGCTCATGGAGAGACTCCTGAAAAGGCATTAAAAAATGCCAAAGAAGCGATCAAATTGTGGATTGATACAGCAAAGGAATTCGGCGATACAATCCCTGAACCAAAAGGCAACAAACTGATATATGCATAAATATTTTTTTGCATAACAAATCACTCAAGAGGTAACATGGGATTTCTTCTGAAGAAATGCGCCGCAGGCTTGAAAAGCCAAAGCATTCAGCAGCCGCCAGATAGCTAAAAATCCACTAATACATAAAAATATAAAATAAAATTACTTCGCCCCTGCAAACAGATCCTTCAGCTTGTCCTTAAAACCCTTTGATATCTCATCCCCGTTGATTTTTGCGAATTCTTCAAGAAGCTCTTTCTGTCTTGCTGCAAGAAAGAAAAATGGTAAAATACCAATATGTCGTATTAAAGGAGGCATTTAAAAGTGGAAACATTAAAGCAAGAAGCAATCAAGGCCATTTCAAAATTGCCAGAGTCAGCAAACATAGACGATATAATGTATGAACTTTACGTGATTGATAAAGTCAAAAAAGGCAGAGAGGCAGGGGAACGTGGAGAATCAATTTCCATAGAAGATCTTAAAAGAGAATTACAGTCGTGGTAAAGTGGACAAAACCAGCAAAACTTGATTTAACCCAAATTACGCAATAGGATGAATAGTTGAGAAAAATACCGGCAATGAAAATG
>CAZBSJ010000120.1:0-5822 GCA_964494165.1 uncultured Nitrospiraceae bacterium | reverse complement strand
GCGTTAGGACCCCAGACATGCAAAAAGGGTACCATTTAACTCAGAGTGGCATTGAAAGTCTTTTAAAAGAATATTCTCCAACTACTATTTACCTTCAAGGTAAGAACCAAATTGAGAATGATTTACGAAATATCACGTATCAATACCAAACAAAAAGTCAGCAAAAAATAAATGAAATTTCTATTCTCAAAAATAAGGCTATGCAACAAATAATCAACCTTCCCAAAATTAGTGATGTTATTACAGAAGGAGAATATTTGCCAATAAGTATCCTCACAGGAAGGATAAAAAAAATTATAGTTCCATTTAGCAAAAGGACTGGGGATGAAGAAATAAAATCAATTCTTATCGGAATTTATGATTTGCCGACTAAAGTAAATGAAGCTGGAGATCCTATTAAAAGAACCAACTTTAACTTTCATATGATTGCAGATAGGATATGACTATATAGCGATATAGAATATTCCAGCATAGAAATATTCTATATCGCTAAGGCAAAACTTAGGCAACGGTGTAAGCCGCTTGCCCGATTATTTTATGCCTCACTGTCCTTTCTTTAACTTCTCCGCCAACCACATCAGTCATTTTTTCGAATAAATCTTTTCTTCTTTCAGACCACTATCAGCCTTTCACGAGATTTTCAAAGATTTCCCAAAAGCCTTTTTTATCAGAGGACGCGTCAAACTCAGAAAGCCATTTTCTTATATATTTAATATCGATATTAGGATTTTTGAGGATTATTGATCGCGCATCCTCAATGTCCCTAGGCCTGCCTGCAAAGATCTTATGGATTATGACATCTTCTGGCGAAGCGAATGAAACTTCCTGTTTGAGAATAAGTATTTTCCGCGCACGTTTTATCGCCTGTTCCTCATAGGGAGTGAATGAAAAGATAAAATCCACTCTAACGCCTGATGGTTCATCAAGTGCAGGCAGAACCATTGTCTGTTTTACAAATTGCTCCATGTTTTCAGGTATTGGTTTCAGTCCAAGCTCAGAAACAATGCCGGTAACAACATCAAGCTGGTCAGTATTAACCCCAAGGGTAATGTCTATGTCTTTTGTAAGCCTTGGCTCACCATATAAAAGAACTGCCTGTCCGCCGATAATCATGTACGGCAGGTTATGCCTCTGGAGGCATGAACCTATTTTTGACAGGATTTCCCTGAACATGAGTTGAGGATTTCTGAGATTCTTATATCAACGTCAATACCGCTGAGTGGTTCTTTAGGAGGCAAAACACCGAGTGCTACGCCTTCTTCCCACATAGACTCGATTATATCAAGGGACTGCTGGTAGGAAAGCCTTTCTTTCCTTGTGAAATCGTCTTCAAATCTTTTTATGGCTTCAGGATTTTTTATCATTGCTATATTTTATCAGAAAAAGGCCCAGCATAGCTTACTTTTATAAGCACTTTTCCACCTAACCGGCAAATCATGGAAACCCTGATAAAATATGCAGAAATTGACAAACTTCCCGTATTATTTTACAGTAAATAGATTACCTGTAGGAGGAATACTACCTTGCTCAAAGCAATAGAAGATATCAGTACAACTAAGAAGCGTCTGAAGATCGAGATTCCGTCAGATGCGATTGAAGCAAAGATAAAAGAATCTCTGACAAAGGTCAGACAAAAGGCAAAGATCCCCGGCTTCAGGCCCGGCAAGACCCCAATGAACATCATCGAGAAGTATTACGGAAAAAATGCAGAGGCCGAGGCAATAGAAAACATAATACCTGAATTCTATGAAAAGGCTTTAAAAGAAGCAGAGATAACCCCTGTTGCACAGCCTGCATTGGAAGGAGGTTTGGATTTTCAGAGGAACAATCCTTTATCCCTCGCCTTCACAGTAGAGATAAGGCCAAAGATCGAAAATCTCAATTACTCCAATATAAAGACAAAGGACATGCCTTTAACCGTGTCCGACGATGAGGTAGAGGCGTCTTTAAAAAGGATTCAGGACAGAAAGGCCACATTCGAGACCGCAGAAAAAGAGATAGAAACAGGAGACCTTACAACAGTAGATTATGAGATAAAATACGATGACCAGACAACATCTGCCAAAGATCAGGCGCTGCAGATAGGAAGCGGCATTTTGCCGAAAGAGATATCAGAAAGCCTTCTCGGGAAGAAAGCAGGTGATACCGTGGAAGTTGAGGCATCTTTCCCTGGAGATTTCCATGTAAAGGCGCTCGCAGGCAAAAAGGCAATGGTAAAAAATACAGTCAAGGCAGTGAAGAAAAAAATCCTTCCTGCGATTGACGATGAGCTTGCAAAAGACATGGGCTTCGATACACTTGACGCATTAAAAACAGGACTTAAAGAAGAGATCGAAAGGGCTAAAAAGAACGATGTGCAGAGGATTCAGAAAGATGAGATACTTGAAAAGCTCGTAAACTTGCATGAGTTTGACGTGCCGGAATCCCTGCTTGAGAAAGAACTATCGGCAATGGTTCATGAGGCAAAGACAAGGGGAAAATCCGACAAAAGTGAAGACGCCCTGCGCTCTGAGCTAAGGCCTGAGGCGATAAAAACAGCAAAGGCAACAGTTCTGCTTTCAATTATAGGAGAAAAGGAAGGCGTGACAGTAACTGATGAAGAGCTCAGGGAAAACATACTTGAGGTCTCACAGCGGCTTTCTATCCCGCCTGAATCATTGATGAGGATATACATTCAGAAAGACGGCTCATTGGAAGGTTTAAGAAACAGTATCTATGGACAGAAGGTCCTTGATATCCTGCTTTCAAAGGCCGATATAGAGAAAGGAGAAGCATAGTGAGCATAATACCCATTGTAATAGAACAGACAGGAAGGTCAGAGCGTGCATATGACATATACTCAAGACTGCTTAAGGACAGGATTATCTTTCTCGGGACAGCGATAGACGACAATGTTGCAAATACAGTGATTGCGCAGCTGCTATTTCTGCAGTCAGAAGACCCTGATAAGGACATCCATATTTATATAAATTCACCCGGAGGCATCGTGTCTTCAGGCCTTGCAATCTATGACACCATGCAGTATGTAAAGCCCGACATTGCGACCTACTGCATAGGACAGGCAGCCAGCATGGGCGCGCTCTTGCTCGCAGCCGGAATTAAAGGAAAAAGGTTTGCGCTTCCGCATTCAAGGATAATGCTTCATCAGCCCATGGGCGGATTTCACGGACAGGCAACTGATGTTGAGATACATGCAAGAGAGATTTTAAAGATAAAAGATACTCTCAACAAAATACTGGCAAAACACTCAGCCAAGCCTCTGGAAAAGATTCAGACTGACACTGACAGGGACTTCTTTATGTCAGGAGATGAGGCAAAGGAATACGGGATTGTGGATGAGGTCATCCACAGCATTAAAAAAATTGCGGGTTAAGGGTTTAGCGTACTTGGTGTTTCTCATTTTTAACTATCAACTTTAAACTTTTAACTTGTTTGATGGAGGTTGAATGCCGAAAAAAGACGATGCAGCACTGAAATGTTCATTCTGCGGTAAAGGACAGGAAGAGGTAAAGAAACTGATTGCCGGCCCTGCTGTTTATATCTGCAACGAATGCGTGGACCTCTGCAATGAGATAATGGCGGATGAGCTGTATCCTGTTGATGAGGGGCATGCGCTCCCAAAACTGCCTACTCCAAAAGAGATATACCAGTTCCTCGATGATTATGTAATCGGACAGGAAAAGGCAAAGAAGATTTTATCCGTTGCGGTTCACAATCACTATAAAAGGATCTACAGCCATTCAAAGACAGACGTCGAGCTTCAAAAGAGCAATATATTATTGATCGGCCCGACAGGCACGGGGAAAACCTTGCTTGCTCAGACATTGGCAAGGCTTTTGGATGTGCCGTTTACGATTGCAGATGCCACAACATTGACTGAGGCGGGATATGTTGGCGAGGACGTGGAAAACATAATTCTCAAACTCCTTCAGTCAGCAAACTATGACATCGAAAAAGTCCAGAGGGGAATAGTCTACATAGATGAGATAGACAAGATAAGCAGAAAGTCTGAAAATCCATCCATCACAAGGGATGTATCTGGAGAAGGCGTGCAGCAGGCACTGCTGAAAATAATAGAGGGCACTGTTGCCAACATTCCTCCTCAGGGCGGAAGAAAACACCCACAGCAGGAATTCATCCAGGTAAATACAACAAACATTCTTTTTATCTGCGGCGGAGCCTTTGTTGGTTTGGATGATGTTATTAAACAGCGGATAGGGAAAAAGACACTTGGATTCGGTGCTGGGGTTGCAGGTGACAAAGATAAAAAAATCGGAGACCTCCTCAGCCTTGTCGAGCCGGAAGACCTCATAAAATACGGGCTTATCCCGGAATTTGTTGGAAGGCTCCCTGTTGTTGCTGCGCTTGATGAACTTGACGAGGCAGCCCTTGTTAAGATACTCACAGAGCCTAAGAATGCTCTGATAAAACAATATCAGAAGCTGCTCTCATTTGATAACGTGCGGCTGAAGTTCACGGAAAGCGCTCTTAAGGCAATCGCAAGAAAAGCAACGCAGAGAAAGACCGGTGCACGCGGGCTTCGCGCCATACTCGAAGAAGTGATGCTCGATGTGATGTATGAAATACCTTCACAGAAGGGAATTAAGGAATGCGTTATCAATGACGACACCGTAACAAGGAAGGAAAAACCCCTGCTTATATACGAAAAGCAGGCAGAATCCGCTTAACCAAAAACAGAAACCAAGGGCTGGCAGACTTGCCAGCCTGATTTATTCTTAAAGCATTTCCAGCGATAAAAGAATTTTTTGCTGAAAATTATCTCAGCAGGTAAAAGGCAACAGCTCCTGCAGTTATAACCAAGATAATAGCTATCGCACCCCAGATCAGCCTGCTCTTTTTATGAATGCCTCTTTCTTCAGCGGGCAATACCTCTGCCCTTTTTGTTTCAAAAGCAGCCTTGCCTGTGTTCACCGGCTGTCTGCTTTTAGCTGATGGGTCGGATCTCTTATGCCTGATCTCAAGGAGCTCTGATATTTTGTAGTCCTTATATGTGACTTCTATCTTTCCCTGCGGTTCGATTTTCATGCCGCACTTTGTGCAGACCTTTTCCTGCGCTATATCAGAGTTGCATGCCGGACATTTCATCAGAAGTTTTTTCCCCAGTACCAAATCTAATATGTTCAGAGAATTATTTCAATAACTTTTTTTAATCTCGTCCTTTATTCCAAAGAGAGATTAAAGACAGGGTCTTATTTCGTCCTAAAAAGTGATTTCTGTGTTAAAATACATAAATGAAAAACACTATTGGCTTTATCATCTTCGTATTGATTGTCCTTGCATTCATGTTTGCCATCTCAGGCAAGAAATCTCCAAGGATACCTTCTGATGAAAAACACATAGGCATCACTGCGATATCCCTGTGCATGGAATGCCATGGTCCCGGCAAAGAGTATCCGCAAAAACCACAGCATCCGCCAAAAACCGAATGCTTCAAGTGCCATAAGACAAAACGGACGGCAAAGGCTAAATAGCACCCTGACCTCAGACACGAATAGTCAGGAACCTTTCTCATGAAAAACAAAAAGTCTAAAATTGATCTGCATGTCCATTCCAGATTCAGCGGTGATACGAATTCTGACCCTGAGGAAATGATACTTCGTGTCATTGAACTGAACCTGAACGGCATCGCATTCACAGAACATTATTCATATGAAGCCTCAGAGCCGGTCGAAAATCTGAAGGAAAATCAGATGATGGATTTTCTGAGCCGCCGAATAATTTATCCTCCGCTGCTTGCATTTCCTCTTCTGTAATAAATATAATCAACAATGCTCTCTAAAATCCTCAGCGCAAGTGTTGTA
>CAZBSJ010000119.1:0-5870 GCA_964494165.1 uncultured Nitrospiraceae bacterium | reverse complement strand
TGACATTATTTTAACGCCAAATGGCATTTTATGCAAGCATTATAAGCGAATTTTAGGGGTAAAGATTTGTTTGGTATACGGGCAGGAAAATAAAGAAGGGAGAGGATTTCCTCTCCCTTCAATTATCATTCAGTATGCAAATAAAAACTTATCGCGGCTTTTTGCTTATCTCTTCTATCTTTTTCTTTGCAATCTCTGCTTCTTTGGCTTTGGGATATTTCTGCACAAGCTGTTCAAGTATGCCTTTGCCTGCCTTTTTGTCACCCATCTCAATAAAGGCATATCCCTGTTTCAGAAGCGCGCCTATTGCCTTATCGCTCGCCGGGTGGTTCTTAAGCAAGACATCATATTCCACTATTGCGCCGGCATAGTCTTCTTCAGCATAGTATGTCTCGGCAAGCCAGAACTGGGCATTGCTTGCAAGTTTATCCTTGGGATATTCCTTCAGGAACGACTCAAATTTCTCTCGTGCCTCCTTATACTTTTTTTCCTTATAAGAATTCAGGGCTGTTTCGTAGTGCTTGGTCGGGTCCTTTGCTTCAGGAGCCTTGGCCTCAGCAGGTTTAGCGTCGGGAGCTTTTGTATCAGCCGGTTTCGTATCCTGAGGTTTTGCCTCTTCTTTTTTGGGTTCAGCCGGACTTGCAGGCTTTGCCTCAATGACAGAAAGCTTTGCCTGTATTTCTTTCATCTGGATGTCCATGGAGTTCATCTGGGAACGAAACAGCTCTATTTCAGAAGTGCGCTCTTTTAACGACTTATCCATGAAGTGTTTGTTCTCGTCAAATCTGCCTATCAGGATCTGAAGGTCTCTTGAAATCCCTGAGACTTCTGAGCTTAACTGAGCCTGGCTGTCTCTTATGGCGTTAAATGATTCAGAGCCGGATTCTTTCTTAACAGCAGACCTCAGCTCAGAGGTCTCTTTTTTGAAATCATAAGAGTCTCTCTTCAGCTGGTTGATGTCAGCCTTCATTGTCGCAAGATCTGTTGTCACACAGCCCTGTATCAGCAACAATGAAAATGATATCAATATAAGGCACAGACTCTTTTTCATTTTTTAATTTCTCCTATTTAACTACGAACTTAGCCCTTCTGTTTTTCTGCCAGCAATCCTCGGTCTGCTCAGTGCATACAGGCTTTTCTTCGCCAAAGCTTATTATGTCAAGCCTGTTCTTTGCAACGCCGAGCGATACGAGATAATCTCTTGCTGATTTTGCCCTTCTTTCGCCGAGAGCGAGGTTATACTCATTTGTGCCTCTGTCATCGCAATGGCCTTCGATGAGCATCTTCATGGACTTATTTTTCAGAAGGCGGTCAGACGCAGATTTCAGGGCAGGTTTTGCATCATTCCTGATGTCGTATTTGTCGTAGTCGAAATAAATATTCTCGAGTGCGGAGGGTTTTTCTACCGGTGTGGATTCAATTTTCTGGGCTTCTGTTTTCACATCTTTAGATTCTATTTTTGCCATATCTTCCTGAGCAGGTTTTGCAGTTTCGGCCTTTGCTGCCTTCTGTGTCTCCTGAGCCGGCTGTTCAGGCTGTGTTGTGACTGCCCTCTTTGCGCATCCAGTGTAAAGTACCCCTAAAGCCAGAAGTAATACCAAATACTTTTTCATTGAAACCTCCTTATACTTTTTCATTGAAACCTCCTTTTTTTGTTCTCAGATTTGAAGTTTTATATAATACCAAACTATGATTAGTTTGGCGACCACTTCGGCCCGAATGACTTCAGCCACTCAGGCGTTATCCTTGTTTGAGATTCTCCGTCAGCCCTCATTATATAGATGCTCCGCGTGCCGCTTCTTTTGGATGCGAAGATTATAAATCTGCCGTCAGGAGAAAAAGACGGGTCTTCATTGTCGCCGATATCAGTAAGCTGCGTCAGACCAGTGCCGTCTGCATTGATTGTGAGTATCTGATGTTTGCCGGAGCGCCTGCCGACAAATACTATTTTTGATCCGTCAGGCGACCAGTTTGGCGATGTATTGTAATTTCCCTCAAAGGTCAGTCTGACAGCGTCGTATCCGTATCTGTTCATAATATAAATCTGAGGAGTGCCTCCTCTGTCAGATACATATGCAACGAGTCTTCCGTCAGGAGAGATTGCCGGAGAAACCTCAATGCCTCTGGAAGATGTTAGTCTCTTTGTGCTCAGGTCAGAAATTCTCAGGCTGTACAGGCCGTAGGTCTCATCTTTTGAAGACGCAAATACAATCTCATTTCCGTCCGGGAAAAAGTTCCCAGTCATGTTCAAACCCGGTGACGAAAACAATTTCCTTTCGGTCATCGTTGAAAAGTCTAACATAAAAATTGCCCATTGTCCATCCTTTTCGGCTGAGTAAAGGAGCCTTGTGCCGTCTTTTGACCAGTGAGGAGTAAGAACGAAATTCCCTCTGATTCCCAGTTTTTTTATGTTTGTCCCGTCCCAATCCATTATGTAAAGGCCTTTCTTGCCGTCATCCTCTGCAACAAATGCAACCCTTGTTGTGAAAACGCTATTTTCGCCAGTCAGGTATTTGTAAATGTCATTGGCTATGTGATGCGCAATCAGCCTTGCGCCGCTTCTCTCGCCTTTGTATTTTTGTCTCAGGACTTCCCTGCCTTCATATACGTCATAAAGAGATATCATTACCTCGATATTCCTGTCTCCGGATACGGTCCCTTTTACGACGACTTCAGCGCCAAGCACACTCCAGTTCTTGGGATTAAAATCCTGTGTCGGGCCTTCTATGTATGCGTTCTTGTCGAGGATAAGGAAGAGGCCTGTGAAGTTAAGGTCTTTCCTGACAATATCTGATATTGTCCCGCCGTCCTGGCCTTCAAAATCATGTATGGCTATCGGCAGTTTTTTAATCGCCGGGGATTTAATGTCAACATAAACCTTTGCTTCAGAAGCAGTGAACAGCAGACAGATGAGAACAAAAGACGAGATTAGCAACGGCAATATTTTTTTTAGTTTATTTTTGTCTGAAACTTGTGACTTGAAACTTGAAACTGTCGTTTTCATGGTTTAAACCTGAATCCTATCTCCATCTCATATGGCGGAGGAGTAACAGGGCTTGCCCTGTTTATCGCATTCAACACTGAACGGTCAAAGAGCGGATTGCCTGAACTTTTTTCGATCTTGTTTATCTTTATCTTTCCGTCAGCATGCACTGTAATAGAAATTACTGCTTCGAGGTCTTCTCCGCCTATTGTTGGAAATGCCCAGTATTGTCTGATCTCCTCTCCGATTTTTTCGCCATAGCCGATGCCTGAAATAACATTGCCTGAGCCGGCTGCTTTCTGTGCAGGCTCGGCGCTCTCTTTTTCAGAACTGCCGCTGTGGCTGAGAGCAATAATATTTCGCAATTTTACTATGGTCTGGACCTTTTTCTTTGCCTTTAATGCGGCAATCCTGTCTTCGATGTATTCATTGGTCTTGTCTTTATCATCAGTTTTTTTCTTGACCGGGGCTGAAGAGTCTGTAACCATCTTTGCATTAGACTCAGCCGTGGCGGTTGAAGTATCTTCGGCAGTCTTTGGCGCAGTGGTTTTTTCTATTATCGGGCCGACGAGATTTACGATGTACGGAGTGGGCAGCGGTATGCGATTAGACTGCTTTATTACAATAAGCGCAACAATGATGAATACTAGATGCATCACAAATGAAAGTATTGTGATTGACGATATATTTGGTTCTCTCATTTTCCATCAAGACTGATCTTCGGCTCGGTAACCATCCCGAGCTTCTCGATCCCTGCCTGTTTTATTTCGCCCATCACCTCGACCACAAAGCCGTAAGGCACGTCTTTGTCAGCCTTAAGAAAGATGCTGGGGTTTAATTTGCTTATGGCATTAAGCCTTTGCCTCATCTGGGGTATGGACATCGGAGTCTCATTGATGTATATCCTCCGGTCTTTCTTGATTACGATCGAAACCCGCTCTTCAGGCGGAAGGTCTCTGCCCTTAGCCTTAGGCAGATTTACGTCTATGCCCTGCTGAAGCAGAGGCGCGGTAATCATGAAGATGATTAAGAGCACCAGCATTACATCAACCAAAGGGATGATGTTTATCTCAGACAAAACCTCTCTGTGCCTGCCTGTCTTCATGCCGACTCCTTTGAAAAGTAATCAAGCAGTTCTTCGGAAAAATCTTCCATCTCAATAATCATATGCCTTGCCCTGCTTAAGTAATAGTTATATGCGATAACAGCAGGTATAGCAGTTGCCAATGCTATTGCGGTAGCTACCAAGGCCTCAGCAATGCCTGGTGCAACCACAGCCAGAGATGCTGAGCCTGCAGCGCCTATCCCTCTGAAGGCATCCATTATCCCCCAGACAGTACCGAAAAGACCGATGAACGGCGTTGTGGAACCGGTGGTAGCAAGAAAACTTAAATAACGCTCAAGCTTTACTGACTCGAGTATCTCATATCGCCTTAACAGCCTTTTGACCTCAGATCTGTCATGCGTTGAAGTTGTAGACACAGATTTAAAAAGATTTGCCAGAGGGCTGAGATTCAGGGTCTTTGTTGTGCTCAGCAGGCCTTTCTGGTCCCGGCTGATCCTGTACGCATTTATGAACGTATCAGTCTCCTTATTTGCCTTTGAAAGATATCTGTATTTGTAAATGATTATTGCCCAGGATACTACGGAGAAGAGAAACAATATTATCAGAACAGCTTTGACGACATAGCCTGCCTGAAGTATCAGGTGAATTATCGCAGTGTTTTGCATATGGACCCCTTTTCTATTTAAGATTCCCTATATCATATATTATTAAGATTAAGAAATCTTAATTTTAAGTACAGCTTATATTTTATGTGAGCCTGTTAATTACTAAATTAAAAAAAAACTGTGCAAAAGTCAAATAAGAAGCGCTGTATCAGTGGGGTTTTCTGGCTGCGGCCAGTTTTTTTGCCGCTGTGCGCAGGGCCTCAGAAACATTTTTATTTTTTTCGATTGCTACGATGTCCTTTGTTTTTAAACTTGTTAGGAGCGGGATTGCGACTCCGGGCGGAGTTTTCGGATTAGTTGTAACCGCGTGTATGATGCCGTAGCTCTTCATCCAATCCTTGTTTTTTGTAATCGTCCTTAGCGCATCATCAGGTATCGAGCGTGAATGGGCAAGTATCTCAATCTCTGTCTCGGATATCTTAGGGTTTGCCAGAACAGCCAGCATGACCTGTTTATTCGTATCTTTTACCAGAATTGACCTTGCCTCTCTTCCGCCGCGCATTGCGAGCATTCTTCTTTCTGAGACGGTTAACTTTTGAATTTTCTGGAGCAGGGTCTCAGAGCGGGCCGCATGTCTTTCAGGAGTTTCTTCAGAAGGTTCATCAGTTGATTTTAAGGCTGGAACAGGGACCTGCAGTATTTTTGAGGCCTCTTCGAGTATGTTTTGCGGCGTGTCTTGATTTTCAAGGAGAAGTCTCAGTATTTCCGGCCTCTTGGTGTTTAATCTCAAAACCTCTTCATATAAATGAGGCTCGGCAACCTCTGCAAGCAAAGCCTCGATAGCCTCTTTTGATGCGATAGAATAATCAATCTCAAGGAATTGCTGTTCATCAGGTCTTTCTTCCATGTTTACCCCTTTTTCATATATAAGAAGTATTCTATGTTCCCTTTTTGTCCGTGTATCGGAGACTGGAATGTCCCTATCGTTTTCAATCCTGATTCCTCAAGCATGGCCTTTACGGATTCTACCACTTTAATCCTCTGTTCTTTATCCCTTACTATCCCGCCTTTGCCGACCTCGCCTTTCCCCACCTCGAACTGGGGTTTCACGAGCATCAGAATCGCGCAGTCTTCCTTCAGGAATTCTACAACTTTTGGAATAACTTTTGTTAAAGATATAAAGGATACGTCCACAGTCGCAATGTCAATCGCATCC
>CAZBSJ010000118.1:0-5890 GCA_964494165.1 uncultured Nitrospiraceae bacterium | reverse complement strand
TTTTGTTTTTCTTAGCAGACATAATTTATTCCCAGTCTTTTGGCCATTGCCTCATCATCTGTGCTAAGCCCGTCGGACATTCCTATGGGCAGTTCAGTGCTTCTTCCCATAGGAGCAAAGATCTTTTTCAGTTCCACATCCGCAGCCTTAAAGGTCTCAACAACGCGCTCCGCAACCTTATCCGCATCGAGTCTTCTGTAGAGCTTAGGATCCTGCGTGGTAATGCCGCGGGGGCATTTACCTGTGTTGCAGAGATTGCATCGGTTATATTCATCGCCAAAACAGTCTGCTGCTGCCTGCATTATATATTTGCCGATTGACACGGCAGAGGCTCCAAGCATTATCAAAGCAGCGGCATTTGCCGCAAGGTTTCCTTTCTTGCCAATTCCGCCTGCTGCGATTAAAGGCAATTCATTTTGCTTGCCCTGTTTTACAAGGTCAAGATAGCATTCTCTCAGATTGGATGCTATCGGATGCCCCATCTTATCCATTGATACGTTGTAAGCAGCGCCAGTACCTCCATCCTCGCCGTCAATTGAAAGGGCTGCTGCGTATGGGTTTCTTGCCAGATTATTAAGCACTGCCCTTGCTGTCCTTGTTCCTGATATCTTTGGATATACCGGCACACGGAATCCCCATGCCATTGACATGGACTGTATCATCTTTGCCACTGCCTCCTCGATCGAGTACTTTGTCTGATGTGTCGGAGGCGATGCGAGGTCAACAAACTGGGGAACTCCCCTGATGTTAGCTATTAGTTTTAATACCTTCTGGGCCATTAAGAGACCGCCGTCGCCGGGCTTTGCTCCCTGACCATATTTAATCTCAATGGCAGCAGGGTCTTCAACCATGCGGGGCAGGGCATGGATTATCTCATCCCATCCAAAATATCCTGATGCTATCTGAATGATAAAATATTTAAGGTATTTTGATCTAAGCAATCTTGGAGGCATTCCTCCTTCTCCGGAGCACATGACAACAGGCATGCCTTCTACCTCATTTAAATAAGTAATCCCCATTGCGAGGCCTTCCCACATAGGAGGGGAGAGCGCTCCGACTGACATGCTCCCAATCATTATGGGATATATCTCACGAACGGGAGGAATGAATTTGTCACTTTTTTCAACTATAAGTTTCCCATTCTCATTCGTTAGCGGAAGATCTTCAGGCGCTAATATCCTTCCTAGCAGTGTCCTTATGCGGAATTCGTGCCTGCCTGCATCCAATGCAGGGTCTGTAAGCATAGATATCCTGGTGAATTTCAGCCTGTCAAGGGTCGAAATTGCAGGGTCATTCCTTCTTCCGCCTCGTTTATATCCTTCACCGCCTTTATTTTTGTAATGAAGAAATTTATGCTGCGGATTATATTCAGGTTCAATAGCCTCATTCGGACAGACCAATGTGCATGTGCCGCATCCGGTGCAGTAGCGTTCCATGTCAGTTACCTGCTCGACGATCTGTATAATCTTCCTTTCTGCCTTGGGTGCAGGCGCCGGTCCTTCAGAATTGACATATCTCTGGACCTTTACAGTAGCCTCAATCGCTTTAACAGGGCATACCGCTGTACATTGTCCGCATCTTTTGCACCTGTCATCTCTCCAGCGGATTACATAAGGAAACTCTTTTAAGCTTAGCTTGTGATTAAAATCTAATCTTAACCCAGTTGCTGGTTCCATACCTTTACCTCTTGTGCCTGAGGAGAAACAATCACCATGTCATATTTCATAGGGAAGACATCCTTGTCTTTATCTCTTTTCGGCACAGCCTTATCAAGGCCGCACTCCTCAGACATCAATGCATATTTACCTTTAACGCCGCCGACAACCCCGGGCCTGAGTTTTTTGGAATCCTGAACCATAAAGCATGTGCCGTCAGGAGTGAAGCCTATTACCATATTAGGGCCGTCAATACACAGCGGTCTCAGTGACTGTTTGATCAGCCTCAGCGCAGAACTGTCTTTTCTTTTTCCCAGTTCAGATGCTTTTAAGGGAGTAATAACGTCTTTGTAATATGTCAATGGATACTTCAGCTGTCTTGCCGAATAGTGAAGTATATGGGTAAAGACCTCGCTGTCACTGTTATATCCAATATAGCCAGGAAATCCCCTGCTCATAAGAAATTCCCTTATTGGAATAAATGCGGTATTTTCTCCGTTTGTCATAGAGCAATAACCCTGTATGAAGAACGGATGACAGGCATATAAATATATTGCATAGTTTGTGTTCTGCCTTCCCTGTGCGAATATAACCTTTGCCTTAATGTTATCCCTGTCCAGACCAAAAAATTCTCCGACTGACAGAGGGTCTCCAACTTCTTTTAAAGTAATGACATCAGGGTAAAAGGAAAATACAAATATGGACTCGTCAGGCTCGCCAATCTTTCTTAAGGCAAGCCTTGTTCCCATCAGGAAATCTTCTTTTTCCTGCAGCGATTTGTTCTTGTAAGCGCTTGGATAATCATAAGCCCTTGCAAAATAATAATCGCGCTGCACAACCCCTTTAATCTTCTTTATTTTAGGCGTCCATACATGCTTGAGTTTAAACCCGTGAGTGTTCATGTATTCATCTAACATCTCGATGCCTTTTTTAGAGCAGATGCCGGACATTACGGGATAATCCTTCAGGTCCTCGAACTCGCCTCCAAGGTTTTTCAGAGTCAGGCCGAGTCCTGAGCCGTCATGCCCTTCCTTCATTGTTTCGAGGGCAAGGATGTTCTCCATGGGGGAGAAATATTTATCTGATGTTATAGCTGCCAAACGGCACATTGTAACCTCATTGTATAACTAAACATTTCAAAAATAAATGTTAAAAAAACGCCTGCTTAACCGCTGGGTTATTTAGGCGTTATATAACAGTTAATTTCATCGGCAATCGGTTGCCGTCCAGCTTTATATTAAAATTATTTTCCTTTTGTTGTCAAATAATATTCCTTTTTAATGGCTGGCATGTAATGCTGGTTTATATGGTAATCAGGGCGTTTTATCAGCTTATTAGCAGGCTTAAATTCATGCTTGACAATAATTGCTTATATCTTATAAATTCATTAACAGCAGGTAAGCGGTAACCTATTGCCATGCAAAAAATATCCACAGGCATAAATGATCTGGACAGGCTTATTGATTCAGCTCACATTGGCGATAACGTTGTGTGGGAAGTCGAGGCAGGCACCTCTGAAGACGTATTCATGCGTAATTTTATCAGCAGTTCTGTTATGGAAAAAAAAGATGTCATTTATGTGAGCTTTAATAAGTCTCCTCAAAGCATTCTGCAGAATATAAACGTTGAAAGAAACGCAGAAAGACTTACAGTGCTGGACTGTTTTACTTCAGGCAAAGGAAAAAGCGACAAGGCCTTTCTGAAATTTTATGAAACCGAACATTCACAATATCCAAATGTCATAAAGGTTAACAGGCCGGGCGATATCTCATTTTTCAGCGAGACAATCAATTCTATTCAGGACAGACTGCCTGAGGGAGCAAGATATATTTTTGACAGTTTAACCGGCATGCAGGACCTTTGGGGCGACGAGAACAATACCTATAAGTTTTTTACCTATATGTGTCCAAGGCTTTACGACCTCCGCACGGTTGCGTACTGGATACTAGAAAAAGAGGCCCACAGCCAGACATTCAAGGCCAACTTAAGACATATTACTCAAGTTGTTATTGACATCTACAAGAAAAGGGACAAGCTGTTCCTAAAGGCATTAAAACTCGATGGAAGGTCCGACAGGGAAGCATTTAAGCCACACTCTTATGAGGTCGAAAATAATGCTGTATCAATCACTCCGATAAGAAAGGAATTTTCTTTTGATATAGGGAGCAAGATAAAGGATGCCCGTGTTAAACTTGGAATGTCCCAGAAAGATCTGGCAGACAAGATCGGTTTGACTTCAAGCTTTGTGTCTCAGATAGAAAATAATCAGATAAGCCCCTCACTGAATTCTTTTCTGCAGATAACCGGTGCTCTAGGCATAAATCCTACGACTCTTTTGCAAAAGAATAAAAACCGTGATGACTTAAAATGGCTTGTTACAGCAGAGACAGCCCGAAGGAATCTCCTCGAGAAACATTCCGAATATTCAATATTCAATATTATCACCGGCGATAAGGCATCATCCTATCTTTCTGTTATTTATCCTGGCGCCAGCATTAACAGGCATTTCCTGAACTATAAAAGAGAAGAACTTATCTACGTCTTAAAGGGCAAAGTATCTGTTAAAGTCGACAATAATGAGAAGGAACTTAAGGCAGGAGATACAATTTATCTCAGAGAATCTATGCCGTCTTCATGGAAAAACAAAACTGACAAGGAGGCTGAGCTGTTAGTAGTCTGCACATGATAGATAATTTTGGCATAAACTGACACGTTTAAAAATCCTGAGGGATTTTTTTTGCCTGCAGGCTAAATAAATACTTAATTTTTGCAGTATTTATTTACTGAAACTTAAATGGAGGAGGTGATGAAGCAAGCAAATCGCAACACTGATTGATTTTTAGAAGTTTGGGATTGCCGGTAATTTTAAAAAAAACGTAAAAGGAGAAAAAAATGAACTTACAACAACCGAATTCAAATGATGCAACCAGGACGTACAATCGCTCTAAGAATGTATCACCAATGAGCGGCCTTTGCACAAGATGCGTTGATGGATGCAGGGGAAACTGTGAAGTATTCAAGGCAACATTCAGAGGCAGGGAACTTCTCTATCCCGGACCTTTTGGCAGTGTGACTGCAGGTGGCGATAAAAACTATCCGGTTGATTATTCTCATCTGAACATACATGGTTATGCATTCGGAGCAAACGGACTTCCTGAAGGTCAAAAGGGTAACCCTGACACCGCTAAATTCCCGAATGTTAATACGGAAACCTCATATGGGTGGGATAAAAAGGTAAAAATGAAAGTGCCGATATTTACAGGCGCACTCGGCTCTACAGAGATTGCACGAAAAAACTGGGAGCATTTTTCGGTCGGAGCCGCAATTTCCGGTGTTACGATTGTCTGCGGTGAAAATGTATGCGGCATTGACCCTGCGCTTGAATTAAACGGCAAAAATAAAGTCACAAAAGCCCCTGACATGGACCGGAGAATAGAAACGTATCGTCGTTATCATAAGGGATTTGGCGAAATCCTTGTGCAGATGAATGTTGAAGATACACGTTTAGGCGTGGCTGAGTATCTTATCGACAAACACGGTCTCGAAACCATTGAGTTAAAATGGGGCCAGGGCGCTAAGTGCATAGGCGGAGAAATCAAAGTTGATTCCTTAGACCGTGCCCTTGAACTTCAAAAACGCGGCTATATAGTTACCCCTGATCCATCCGACCCGGTCATACAGAAGGCTTTCAAAGAAACAGCAATAAAAGAATTTGAAAGGCATAGCAGGCTCGGGTTTATTGATGAAAAAGAATTTTACGACGAAGTTGAGAGATTAAGAAAGCTTGGATTCAAGAGAATCACATTGAAGACCGGCGCATACGGCCTGCGTGAGTTGGCAATGGCGATTAGATGGGGTTCCAATGCCAAGATCGATTTATTGACGATCGACGGCGCTCCCGGCGGAACCGGCATGAGTCCCTGGCGCATGATGGAAGAATGGGGAATGCCATCTCTATATTTACATGCTGCTGCATACGAATTCAGCAATATGCTGAACAATAAGGGGCATCGCGTTCCTGATCTAGCATTTGCCGGTGGATTCAGCAGTGAGGACGGCATATTTAAAGCATTAGCCCTGGGCGCTCCTTATGCTAAGGCTGTTTGCATGGGCCGCGCGCTGATGATTCCGGGCATGGTAGGCAAAAACATCTCAAAATGGATGAAGGAGAATGACCTGCCTAAGAGCGTAAGCGAGCACGGCTCAACTGTTGAAGAGATTTTTGTTTGTTATGA
>CAZBSJ010000117.1:1227-5891 GCA_964494165.1 uncultured Nitrospiraceae bacterium | reverse complement strand
GATGAAAGAGATTATCCTCAGCTATCATGATATAATCCAGATACGGCGGCATCTGACTTTGAGGCACCTTCTCTTCTTTAGGTTCATCACCTTCTGCAGGTTTCTTAGAAACAGCAGGCGAATATTTAAGCTCAGTATCAAGTAGCGGGAGTATTACAAAATTGGCAAAAAGAATGATGATTATTAATAAAATAAGATTAAGCAGATTTATCTGTTTTAGAAAATGGCTTAAGATTTTCATCTTATTCTCCGCCTGTTACTGCCATCACATCAAGTCTTACCATCAGGTCTCTGGGCTCCCTAAAGTTCCTTATTCGTAAGTCAAGCTCTTTGACAACCAGATATGGCGTTTGAGTTTCCATTGAATAAATAATATCGCTCAAAGCCCGCGTATCAGGCACGATTATATCCATTGTTACGGTTATTATCTTAAACTTTCCGAAATCATCCGGCTTGCCGGGACGCTCGCTGGAGACCGTGCCGCCCCTGCTGGTTATTATGGACTTTGCAATGTCCTGAAGCCTTGCAGCAGCGATGGAATGCGTCTGCCCTTCCACAAGCTTTAGATACTCTGACTTTCTTGTTTCCTTAAGCCCTGCAAGCTTTTTCTCTAACTCAGGTCTTTCTGCAATAAGCGCCATGTATTTTTCCAGAGTCTTGACCTTTACTGTTTCAGCATCCTTAAGTTCGTTTATATCTGAACGGATCTTCTGAAAACCATACTGGTATATAACAAGCCCGACAAGCAGAACCATCAGCGGAATAGTCAGAGCAAGGCTTTTACTTTTTAGCATCTTTTAACTTCTCTCCTTCATCTTTTTTTATCCCTTCTATCTCCATCTTTATAACAAACCTCTCTGAATTTAATCGCACATCCCTGAACGTGGGCGAAGAAAATTCTGCCTTTCCAAAGTACTTTGATGCCTCTATCTTGGGCAGAAGCTCTGTTGCTGAACTTGCGTAACCTTCAAGAAGCACTGTTGACTCTGTAATATGTGCCCTGGTAAGCCAGGTTGTTTTTGGGAGAATAGCAGTTAATTCTTTTAGGAGATTCAAAACCATGGGACGGTTCTTCTTGAAATTGTTTATCTTCAAAATCTCATTATTCATATCATCTATTTCCTTCTTTATAGCCTCTATCTCCCTGACATCTTTGACCTTTAAGGCAATCTCCTGATCTATCTTTTCCAGTTTCTTCTTCTGGGTATTAAGCGGGATTATCATATAAAGGATTCCTAAGGCAAAAATAGCCAGGACAAAAACTACAGTAACTATCATAGGGGTGCCTGATTCTTTCTTATATCCCTTATCCAGAAGATTAAAGCCTTTAGACATCGGCCATAATGCCTCCAAAAGCCCTCCAATGGCAGAATATGATACATCTCTTTGATCCGATGGCAGCTGAAGTCTCAGGTCAGTTTCTTCCAATATAGTGAACGGCATATTAATCCTTAATTTCAACATCTCTTTTAAAGATGGGCCTGCATTTTTTAAAGACATGATAAGTTCAGTTGCCTGAGGCTTTTCTTCAATCGAGTTCGAAATCTCATCTGTTTTCTTTACAATAACATCCGCCTTTGATTTCTCATCGGCATCTGCAGTGAACCTATCCGAAAAAACCTCTGCCAAAGAACCTCCTTCAATAAAAGCGCCTTCATACCCGCCACCCGTAACGTCAATAAATATCGAATCCCTTTTTTTATCCTTATAAAAACAAAGTGTGCCAAGGCCGGAAAGATTTGCTGTGATGCTGTTTATAAAAACACCCTTGCTTTTTAGCGCCTCTTTATATGCATTTATCAAATCAGCCCTTGCTACTGCTATGAGAACAATTATCTTATTTTCAGCTTCCCTTAATACCCTGAAATCATAAAGCGCATTTTCATGAGAAAATGGGGTAAAACGGTCGAGCTCGTAAGCAATAACATTGGAAATGCTTTCCTTAGCCGCTAATGGAAGCTCTACTGTCTTTATAATAGTCCAAGACCGTGGGATACATAGATTGACTGATACTTTCCCAATATTAAGTTCGCTCATTGCAAGCGCAACTGAAGAGGACAATTCCTCGGGATTAGGCTGTTTCTCAGAGGGTAAAGGGTATCGCCTGATTTTTTTTATGGATATCGCAGACAAAAATCTAGTCCCATAGGCCACAGAAAAGCCTGACTGCTCAATAGAGATACATGCGGATTTTTTTATGATCAAAAAATCATCAGCTGAGCGAAGCATAAAGATTCTATGTAAAGGCGCTATAAGGCTCTTTAATCGTGTGCCTGCTTCTAAGGCCGTGGAGAGAATTTTTCTGGAATCTATTCTGACTGCCATGGTTCAACACTCATAATAGTTTTATAGTACAGAAATTTATGTTTGTTAGGCGGTTCAGGTGAAACTACTGCCGTAACAGCATAACCTGCCCTTCCACTGCCTTTGTATCCGGCAGAATATATAGAAAACATATTAGGTTCCTGCAGGCCTATGTAGCGCGCGGCTTCTGTATAATTGCCCCCCAAGAAACCCTGGATTTCATTTAAGCCTGTAATTTTTTTATTCTCCCTAAAATTTATTATTTCATCAGCAGCCCCTTCAGTTACACCCGGGATTGACATCAGAACCTCTTTCGGAGCCGCATTGACATTAATCTGAGTGGTCTTAGAATAAATTGTCAGAAAATTAATAATGCCCTTCCTCTCATTATTGCCGTATAATATTTCAGGAGTCATGCCCTTAACTAAAATAAGCTCTTCCACCGTATCGAAATTCGCATTTTTTGCCTTATAAGGATTGGGCAGCGACATATAATATTCGCTCTCTACCCCATGAAGCCTGTGTGCATCGCTGTCGCCGCTATCCTTCCAGTCGAGGATAGAGTCCACGATAATATCTGCATCTTCATCACTAACTCCTGAGTTTCTCAAGAGATTTTTTAATATTATACCAGAACTGTCATTTATCGAGTTTATGTCAATCTTTCCAGACTCATTCATCACCTTTACTATATAAAAACCATCCCCTACCACATCAGTATAAGGCGTATAATCTGTTCTCCACACCTCTTTGCCTTCCAGAATCCGGGTCTGATATTGGTTCTGACTTCTGTAAAAAAGTTCCATCAAAGCCCTTTGCATTCCAGCTTCGGCGATGAATTTCTTTTCGGATGCCTCCTTAAATGCTATCGTTGAGTAGGTCTCTGTCCTGGACATAACTGAGAATGAGAGGGCAACAACCATAAGGATGGTTAAAATCCATAATACAAGCAACAGCGCTATACCGCGTTGAGTCTTTATAACATTTTTCCCCATTTATTACTAATCCTAAATATAAAGCCCTACATAATCTCATCCCCTGAAGGAAATATCGGGGTTAGAGAGCCCTTTACTCTCATTGGTATTACAAAAAATAATTCCTTTACGCCATGAGTCAGATTTAAGCGAATCTTTTCCGGGACATCTTTTTCATTACCCCATTGATCTACCCACTGCCCTTTTTCATCTGTCGGACCCTTAGAAAAATATTCAAACTCTATTTTGTCAAATGAATCCAGCAGCTTAATCTCCCGTATATTTTCGACGCCAATGATATTTTCTGAGGCGTACAATGACTGTTTTCCATTATCCTCAGAGATTACCTTGTAAGAGACTATAACATACCCTCTCTCTCCTCCCCAGATAGAATAATTGGTCGAAAAACTTAAAGTTTCTCTCTCTCCGCTGAAATAATATGTTTTATCTCCTCCGTCACCGGTCACTCCCAGAGGTATCTCAGACTGGATCTGGGCATCAATAATGCTCAGTGAAGCTCTTATCCTTTCCATTTTTTTTATGCTGTCTTCTCCTTTGTCCAATGAGCTGAATCCCAGTCTGAATGCGCCTGTAACAATAACAACAATAATGCCAAGCATGGCAATAGAGATCATTAATTCAAGCAATGTAAATCCATTATCCCTATGAATAATCATTTCTATATCTTTTTAGGCGCTGCCTTAATAGTTCTGAGGGTTTGTGATTTCTCTGCCGTGCCGCTGGTCCAGCGGATTGTCAGTGCTATCTCAAGAAGCCTTACCTGCAGGTTCTCTGTCCTTTCCTCCAGAATCTCTTTTACTGAAACATCTATCTTATACCCGTCATTCGTAACCTCTCCCCATGAAGTTTCAGCTTCAAGCTCATCACTGTCAAGCGCCTCTCTCATCTTTGCCTCTGCCTTTGCAGATGCAAAGACATAGTCCTTAGAAGCAGAGACAGCCCTTAGATTGGCAGAAAAAAGCTGAAACACCACTGTAATGGCAATACCCAAAATTGCTGTTGAGACGAGCACCTCAAGGAGTGTAAAGCCCTTATTATGTTTTGCCTCACTACTTAAGAGGTAAAAAAGTTTTGGATATTTCAATCTTCCCTTTATCATTTTGCAATCATCGCACCTATTATTGGGTCTATCTCGATATTTAAACTTTTCTTTTCGGTGAACAACACAATAGTCCCGCCTTCAGCAATACCGTTAGGATAAAATGTAAAAATATACTCGCCTGTGTAAATCTCACCTGAAAAGGCATCCACGACCTTAATGTTTATGTCAGGAGGAATTGTCCTGGGCTTATGCCCTTCGAGCGTGAAGTCCCTTGAATCAAGGTTTAGTTTCACCGTCTGTACCTTGCCGTTCATTTGAGCAAA
>CAZBSJ010000117.1:0-1127 GCA_964494165.1 uncultured Nitrospiraceae bacterium | reverse complement strand
TCTAATTGGCCTGTCTCTTCGCCAACCTTTATCATTGACAGGGCCAATGGAGGAAATACCTTTGACTGAGAAAGAGGCACTGCAATCCCCTTGCCTTCCTTAACGCCTTCAGACACTGATTTAAGAGATGAGATTATTACCTGATTGGTCAATACATCCCTTGAGTTATTTAAAGCCTGAAGTAATGGCACCCCGCTTTTTATAAGCATGCCTAATGTCCTGCAGAATCTTGCAATCTCAAGTTTCGTTATTATATCGCCGAGGATCTTCAACTTGAAGGCATCCCATTTATACTTTCCGTTTTCTGTCTTTATGTAGTTTTTGAGGATTACCCATGTTAATGCAAAAAAGGACAGTAATACCCACCAATATGCTTTTACCGTGTTACTTACGGCAAGGAGTATCTTGGTAGACAGTGGCAAGGCAGTACCCATATCTGCAAATATCCCGGTGAATTTTGGCAGCACATATGTAAGGAGAATTATTATTGATAATCCCCCTGTAACTATAAGGATTGACGGGTAGATCATTGCAGAAAAGACATGCTCCTTAAGTTCTTTTGTTGACTCAAGAAACTCATTAAGTTTATCTAAAACCACGTCTATTACGCCGCCTGCCTCGCCAGCCCTTATCATATTTATGTAAAGTTTTGGGAAAATCTTTGGATGTTTCTGCAGTCCCTCTGAAAAAGAACTCCCCTCTCTGATGGATTTAAGTATGGACTGAATTACATCCCTCATTTCTTTGCTTTCGGATATCTCGGAGAGGATGTTAAGGCTTCTATCCAGAGGGAGACCGGCCCCTAAAAGCGCGGACAATTCTGTTGTGAATATGAGAAGATCGCCTTTAGACGATCTCAGCTGCATTTTTGACTTAATGCCTTCTTTGGGAGCGACAACCTTTAAAGGAATGACATTTGTGCCCTTTAGTGTCTCTATGGCAGTGTTTTCATTATCAGATTCTATAACGCCTTCAACAACCGCGCCTTCTCTGGTTATTGCTCTATAAGAGAAAAAGGGCATTTAAGCCTCCTGTGTCACCCTCAGCACCTCGCTTAAGGTGGTTTGCCCTTCCCTTATCTTTGTAGCGCCGTCTTCCAGAAGGGTCTTCATCCCATGCTGTCTGGC
>CAZBSJ010000116.1:3237-5906 GCA_964494165.1 uncultured Nitrospiraceae bacterium | reverse complement strand
TGAGAGCCCCATATCAGATACCGCAAAACCCTGATGTTACTGTTGAAACCGGCAGGTTACCAGTAAAAGAAAGCGTATTGATAATAGACAGGTTTTTAAAAAATACAAGAAAGAGACAGTCACCCTGATTTAAATCATACTTCCTCAGACAGCAAATCTATTAAGATATCTGCATGGAAAAGATCGACCGTTCTTATATCAGATACGCCAGATATGCAGTGCAGTGGGCCATATTTCTTTTTTTGATATACGCAGGATATAAATTTTATTTTTTCGTCGAGCATTTTTCAGCCTCCGGGACATCCGGCATAGACGCAACCTCAATAATAAATTACAGGTCTCCGTCCATTGAAGGCTTTCTGCCGATAGGCGCGCTCATGTCGTTTAAGCTCTGGGTCATGACAGGCATTTTCGATATGATTCACCCCGCAGGGCTTGTAATATTCATAGCCGCGATTGCAATGGCGCTTCTGCTTAAAAAGAGCTTCTGCGGCTGGATATGTCCGGTCGGGGCATTATCAGACGCGGTCTGGAAACTTGGCAGTAAAATATTCAATAGAAACTTTTTACTTCCTAAATATGCTGATTATCCCCTCAGAACAGTAAAGTATATCCTGATGGCATTTTTCATTTACGTGATTGTAATTAAGATGCCGCCTTTTGCAATATACCGGTTCCTTTTAGGTGATTACTATAAGATTGCGGATGTAAAGATGCTCTATTTCTTCACGATGATGACTACAACCACATTTATCTCTCTGTTATTACTATTCGTGCTCTCGCTGTTCTTCAAGAATTTCTGGTGCAGGTATCTTTGCCCTTACGGCGCATTGCTTGGGCTGATAAGCCTCTGCAGTCCTTTGAAAATAACCCGGAATCCGGAAGCCTGCATAGATTGCGGCAAATGTTCAAGGAATTGTCCAAGCAGTCTGCCTGTTGATAAAAAAATCAGGGTCAGGTCTCCTGAATGTACCGGATGCCTTACCTGCGTAAGCCATTGCCCTGCCAAAGGAGCGCTTGATATGGCAATAACAAAAAAAAGGAAGGCAAATCCAGTCATCGCTGTTATCCTTATTGCAGGATTATTTTTTGGCGCGATAGGAGTCGGCAAGTTAACAGGCAGATGGTATTCAGAAGTGCCCTATGAAGAATATAAAAAAATCATACCAAGAGCATCTATGCTGGGGCATCCGTAGCAAATACCAGAAACAGAACTATTCTTTTAACTTATCCAGCACCTTCTTTAACTCAGACTTATGATGCTCGATTATCTCTTCAGGCGTCCCCCACGAGATAGCTTTCTTAACCAGCGCTTCCAGGACCTTTGCCAGCTTTTCCTTTTCGGGTTTTTCAAAATCCCCGTTTACCTCGCTGAATGCCTTTCTGACCCCGGCCACAACGCTTGCATATATGTCTTCATCGCTTGAGACAACCCCGAGCTGTTTTCTCGCGCGGAGAAAGGTCTCTTTCTGCGCATTATAAAAACAGTCTATTAATAAATCCCTTGCCTTGGAAGGTGTAAGGTCAGCTAAATCGCTCTCTTTGACGCTCCATCTCTTGAATCTCTTATTTTCTTTCATGTTTTTATATCTTTACAAACCGGTGCGGTAAAAGTTCAGATAATAAAAATTTTTTGATGCCTTTTTCAGAGCCGAGATATATTTCGATATCAGGGGCAAACTCGGATATCATCTGCCTGCAGGAACCGCAGGGGAAACAGTATCCATCATCGCCTGATACGATTGCCATTGCCTTAAAGGCCTTTTCTCCCTCAACCAATGCATTAATCAGGGCAGCCCTTTCTGCGCAGAAACTGAGCATCAAGGATGGATTCTCAATATTGCATCCATGATAGATTTTATTTTTTCGGGTCATAAGAGCAGCGCCAACCTTAAACCCTGAATAAGGAGCAATCGCCTTGTCCCTTGCTGTTTTTGCCTCTTTTATTAATCTTTCGATATCTGAAGGAAGCATATAAGATTATTTTTTCAATAATGCCTTAACATTCTCGCTGAGCTTTACCGGAGAAGTCGTCATCTTTAACAGGAACAAATCCGCCCCTACGTTCAATGCCTGTTCCATCACCTCCGGCGTGCTCCTTGCTGAAAAAACTATAATTGGAGTCTCTTTGAATTGCGGCATCTGCCTGACCAGAGCTGTGACCTTAAAACCATCCATCGGCTCCATAAAAAGGTCCAGGACTATCAAATCCACCTGTTCTGTCTGAAGCACTTTTATTGCCTCTACCCCATCCTTTGCCTCAAACACCTGAAACCCATCAAGCATGAGCTTGCCTTTGTTCATTCGTCTGACTGATTCATTATCATCAACGATAAGAATTTTTTTCCTCGCCGACGATGGTGTTTTCGCCTCCAATCGGCTTATCAGGGCATTAAGTTCAGCCTGTTGTTCAGCGTTCATATCCACAAACTCAAGACCGATGCCTGTCCCCTTCAGACAGTACTTCACCATAGCCTTAAGAGCAAAGATATTACTGCCTTCTGAAAAAGATAAGTCGAGTTTGCTTCCGACTTCAAACATATGTGTCTCTTGTACGCATAAGCCGCCTGTGCTTATGTTAATCGCATTGACCTTTATGGAATTGTTTATGAGTACCTGATGGGTAAACGGTATTCTCTTCTGCTGTCTGCGTTCATTTTCCATGCTTA
>CAZBSJ010000116.1:0-3137 GCA_964494165.1 uncultured Nitrospiraceae bacterium | reverse complement strand
TTTATATTCCCGCCTGCGGCAATGCCCATTCCGCCCTGTATCATTGCACCGAGATCAGTGATTATATCCCCGAACATATTATCAGTGACGATAACGTCAAACCATTCAGGGTTTTTTACAAACCACATGGTGATCGCATCCACATGCGCATAATCAACCTTAATATCAGGATATTCCTTTGCAACCTCATAAAATGTCCTCTCCCATAAATCAAACGCAAATGTAAGCACATTCGTCTTTCCGCAGAGCGTAAGCTTCTTCATCTTGTTTCTCTTCCTGCAGTACTCGAATGCGTATCTTATGCACCGCTCAACACCTTTTCTGGTGTTTATTGATTCCTGGACAGCGACTTCATCCTGAGTGCCTTTTTTCAGCACACCGCCAGCGCCTGCATAAAGCCCTTCGGTATTTTCCCTTACAACAACAAAATCTATGTCCTCTGGTTTTTTATTTTTTAATGGGCAGTCAACACCCGGATAGAGTTTTACAGGCCTTAAATTAATGTACTGATCCAGCTCGAATCTTAGCTTCAGCAGTATGCCCTTTTCCAGTATTCCCGGCTTTACGTCAGGATGTCCAATTGCACCCAGATAGATCGCCTGATATTTTTTAAGCTCAGGGACCGCATTCTCAGGCAGGACCTCTCCGGTCTTCAGATACCTGTCCCCTCCGTAATCGAAATAAGTAAGATTAAGCTTGAACTTGAATCTCTCTTCTGCGGCCTTTAATACCTTAACGCCTTCTGCAATGACTTCAGGCCCTGTTCCGTCTCCCGGGACTACTGCGATGTCATATGACTTCATTATTGATTTATCTCCTCAATTACCTCCGCATATTATATAGCCTTGTAAGGCAGAAAAACAATCCACTCATTCAAATCCAATCCGTATTCACCCTGCAACGGCAAAGTAAGGCATGGATTAAAATTATCTCATCCCGAGCCGTAAGCGGAAATTTTCACGGTTTTTTGTGATGATTGACAATGGTATAGCCTGACCTCAGGCAATGCTTATACTTCAGCCGTCGGGCATAATAGCGTCAGCCCCGCACTCAAAAGGGAAAGACTTGGAAAACTGGCAGCCCTAGTTACTCGGGTGTTTGGCTTAAAAATAATCTTTATTTTTATTCATTGATTTTTTTGCTCCATCTGCTATACTTTTCGTAAATCTTGACAAAAATAGGCTGATTAAAAATAAAACGAGGAGCTTTTATAAATGAAAAAACCGGCGAGAATGTTAAAAAATAGCCTCTTGATTATAATCTCAATTGCTGGAATATTCAGCCTTTCATATGCTCAGCAGCAAAAACCGCAGTCCCCTGCCGGTAACGCAGCCACCACATCTGATAATCCGATAATTCGTGAATTTATCTCAACTCCTGCAATTATTATCGAAGGAGGTCCCGTTAACTTGAAATGGACTGTAGAGTCTGCCCCGGGAGGCTCAGCCATTAAAAAAATATGGATTGGTTTTGTAGCAGGAAAATTTGACGTGCCTGAAATTCATAGTTCGTCTCAAAAAAAAGGCGAATATGTGTTTAATATTCCACCTACAACCGAAGGCATTACCCGGCAATTCATACTTACTGCAATCACTCAGGCAGGCGGGTCAGCGATAAAAACTATTGACGTTCAGACAATCTCAACAGAAGAGGCTTTAAGGAAGATAAAATCTTCTCTTAATGTAAAAATCCGAGTAACTCCTGACCAAGTTATAAGAGATACGGTGATGAGATTTTCTCTTATTGTTTCAGCCAATAATCGCAGCGGGATAAGGCTTCCTAAAGATGTATCTGTAGCCGTTTTCATTAAAGGAAAATATGATACTGAAAAACAGATTTCAAATTTAAGCAACACCTCTTTAAATTTAGGCAACAACGAATATAATACCCAAATGGAAATTCACCATCAGGATATCGAAAATGCTATTTATTCTGAAACAGACAGGAGGTTGTGGGAGTTTTATGTCAGATTTAAATACAAAAACTCTGTTATAGCAGGATACAAAGTAAAGATGAACGAAAATGTGTTCTACAAAAAAGAGCCGATTGTCCGCATCGAAGACTGAATCCTATCCGGAATGGAATCAATCGGATGACTCAAACATGTTTACTACAGAAATTCCTATTAAAGCATCCCCCTGCGCACCCGCGATAAAACATGTTATGTCTGTCCTTTGTTTAATTTTTGAGCTTTCTCTTCGTCCACTCAACAAGCCCGCCTGAAGCAATCAGCTCCTGCATAAAAGGCGGTATCGGATTGGCCTTGTATGACTCGCCTTTGGTTATGTTCCTGATTATGCCCTTATCAGCATCAACCTCAATTTCATCGCCCTGCTGTATCTTTTCAGAGGCCTCTTCAGATTCAAATATAGGCAGGCCTATGTTAAAAGCATTCCTGTAAAAAATCCTTGCAAAACTCTTTGCAATAACCGCCTGAATACCTGCGGCCTTAATCGCAATAGGAGCATGCTCTCTTGATGAGCCGCAGCCGAAATTCTTTCCCGCAACAATAATATCACCCGGCTTTGCCTTTGACGGAAAATCCTTATCAGCATCTTCCATTATATGCCTTGCCAGTTCTTTCGGGTCTGAGGTGTTCAGATACCGCGCAGGGATAATTGCATCAGTATCAACGTCATTGCCGAATTTCCAGTTCTTGCCTTTAATTATCATGGGTATCACTCCTTAAAAATATCATGAGATCAGAAGCAGCCTTTTCAAACGATAAAGATTTAGTTATCTATACTTCCACATCCCATAGTCTTGGGTCAAGTGCATCTCTCAGACCTTCGCCCAGCAGGTTATATCCAAGCACAGTGATTAATATTGCAAGCCCCGGATAAACAGAAAGCCACCAAGCTATCTCCATATTGTCTTTTCCCAATGTAAGGATATTCCCCCAGCTTGCAGTCGGGGGCAGAATGCCTATTCCCAAAAAACTTAAGGCAGATTCTACAAGCACTGCGCCTGCAACTCCGAGCACGGCTGAAACAAGCACAGGAGACATGCTGTTTATCATTATGTGCCGGAATATAATCCGTACATCACTGGCCCCAATAGCCTTAGCAGCGAGGATGAACTCCCTTTCTTTCAAAGACAAAAATTCAGCCCGCACTAGCCTTGCAACACCCATCCAT
>CAZBSJ010000115.1:3673-5962 GCA_964494165.1 uncultured Nitrospiraceae bacterium | reverse complement strand
GACGAGGTATTTTATAAAACAATTAATGATTTGATTAAGAACAGAGCGTCTGAAAAAACTTCCTGGGATGATATTAAGACAGCATTTGAAACAGCCCTGCGAGAAGAACTCGGATGGTTTTTCGAACAGTGGCTCGAAAGAAAAGGGCAGCCTGTCATAAATATAGCGGATGTAAAAATAGAGCCAAAGGGCCTGAAGTCAGTTGTTTCGCTCGATGTTGTCCAAAAGGGAAAGCCGTATACGATCAGCCTTCCTGTCTCACTTATAACTAATCAAGAAATTAAACGAGAGGTATTGGATATAAGCAAAGAAAAACAGAATTTTGAAATAATTGTTGACGGCAGTCCGGAAAAACTTGTAATAGATGAAGAATACGATATTTTCAGAAAGTTGTCTGAAGAGGAAATCCCTCCTGTCATTGGAAAACTTTTTGGCGCAGACAAGAAGCTTCTCGTTCTCCCCGAAGATGACAGCCAGCTCTCAATATATGCAGATATCATTGATTTTTTTACAACAGAAAGCTTTACAGTCAAGAGTCCCAAAGAAATTAACAACTCTGATATTAAGGATTCATCCGTTCTTATCCTCGGAAACAGCAATCCTGTAATAGCAAGACTTTTCGGAAAACTTCAAAGCCAGTCAGAAGGTTTTTCTTTACTTGTAAAAAAGAATCCGTTAAACACCTCTAACTTATGCGTAGTTGCGGAGACTTTTTCAGGGATTGGCGCAGGTTTTTCTTTTAAAAATATACATGATTACGATAACTATAGTTTTATCAGATTTGTTAATGGTGAGATTGCTGAAAAGCTTGTTGACAAGGCAGAAAGGGGGTGGATTGTGCCGCTGCGTGAAAGCATCATGGGTATCGAGCCTGCTAAGGCTATAAAAATAGATGAGATAGTGGAAAGGGTTGCCGATAAAAAGATTATATATGTTGGTGAACGGCATGACAGCTATGAACAGCATGTGGTCCAGTTAGAGGTTATAAGGGGGATTTTCAGGAAGAATCCCAATATTGCGATTGGCATGGAGATGTTTCAGAGGGAATCTCAGGAGGCGCTTGACGATTTTATTGCCGGAAAGACAGATGAGAAGACCTTTTTAAAGCAATCAGCGTATTTCAAAAACTGGGGGCTGGATTACAATTTTTACAAGGATATTATCAGATTCGCGCGTGACGAGAAAGTTCCTCTGATTGCGCTTAATCTGCGCAGAGAGATAGTAAGCAAGGTAGCATCTGGCGGGATTGATTCCCTGAATGAGGATGAAAAGAAAGAACTGCCGGCCAGTATGGATATGACAGACCATGATTATAAATCCAGGCTTGAAGACATCTTTGATAAACATGCGGGTTCAAAGAGCAGGAAATTTGATAATTTCTATCAGTCCCAGATAATCTGGGATGAGACCATGTCGCAGTCAATAGACGAGTACCTTAAAAAGAATCCTGACAGGCAGGTAATAGTAATAGCCGGTTCCGGACATTTTATTTACGGCTCAGGAATTCCTAAAAGGACATTCAGGAGAAACCAGCATAATTATGCAATCGTATTAAGCGACACTCCGGTAGAGCCGGACATCGCTGATTTTGTACTTTTCCCGAACACTATGGAGGCAGAGACTGCTCCGCTTCTTGGTATTATCCTTAAAGAAGAAGAGGGCAGGGTCAGGATAACCGGGTTGCCTGAAAGAAGCATTTCAAAGGATGCAGGGTTAAAAGAAAACGATATAATCCTTTCGCTGGATGGTGAAAAGGTCAGCTCTCAGGAGGATCTGAAGATATTTCTTTTCTATAAAAAAAGAGGGGACACCATTAAGGCCAGAATCCTTAGAAAGAGATTTCTGTTCGGTGATAAGGAGATGGAGTTTAATATTACTCTTTAATTTATTTTGACTGAAGGATCTTTTTGGACAGCAATTTATATCTCTCTTCTTCAATTTCGCTGATTTTTTTGCCGCCGAATCTTATCATCTCATATGTCCTTATGAATTCAACTGCTTCTTTGCCTATTCCCAGTCTGAATGCCTCATTTAAGACTTCTGAGGGCGTAGATGAAGTCGTTATTATGGCACCTCTCTTTTTCAGGAAATTTTGGAATTTTATATATCCTGAAGTTATGAGGTCATAACGCTTTAACCTTAATTTAATAATCAAAAAAATGAGCGTTAAGACTGCTGTTATTAAGAGGGCAAGATAAAGGAGATTTTTGAAATTTTGCACATTGATCTTAGGCATTTCAGGAGTTAAATGAAACGGCATGGAAATATATTTAAGCATGTTTTTCTGAT
>CAZBSJ010000115.1:0-3573 GCA_964494165.1 uncultured Nitrospiraceae bacterium | reverse complement strand
ATTTCAGGAGTTAAATGAAACGGCATGGAAATATATTTAAGCATGTTTTTCTGATCCGCAGTGCTGAAATTTATTACATATCTGTACCATTGCATTCTTAATGAATCCAGATATAAATAGAGGATTGACGGCATTTCCGGTGGTGTTGTCGGCGGCGTTGGGTCGAATCTTTCCCATCTGCCGTCAATAACAGCTTCGACCCATGAATGGGCATCGCTCTGCCTCACACTTATATATCCGCCGAAATCATTTTTTTCTCCGCCGATAAATCCTGTAACGATTCTTGATGGTATTCCTATAGTCCTTAACATCAGTACCATGGATGTTGCGTAATGCTCGCAATATCCCTGCTTAGAAACAAAGAGAAAATCCTCTACCGGACTCATATCAGATGTGGGAGGAGAGGTGGTTAGGGAATATCTGTAGTTTGCTTTCAGATGGTTTTCAATTCTCGATGCCATTTCCATATTTGTATTGGCACCCAACACTACTTTTTCTGCCAGCCCTTTTACTTTTTCATAACCTGATGGAAACTGAAGATATCTATGATTGTTTGATCCGGAGTCAGGCTTGTCAAATGTGCTGTAAGCAGTATAATGAAGTCTTCTGGGGGATTTTTCAGGAGTGAATATTGACCAGGCATCATCTGCGTATATTGCTCTGCTTGCGATTTCAACTCCGTTTATTGCGCCTAATCCGAAAATAACATCTGAGTCGAGGGGCTCAAGGAATATTTTTTGTGCAATTACATTTTCGTAAAAGAAAGGTCTGACAATAAAAATATCTCCGTCTTTATATATCCTGTTCCTGTTTTTAATAGTGCTTTTCCAGGATATGCCGTCAAAATAATCCAGGGTTATCCCCCGCCAGTATAACGGCTCTGCTGTTTCTTTTGATAATTCAATTCTCATTATAATTGTAGGGTCGAGTTTTACTTCTCCGAAAGATCCAAAGTCAACCTTTTCTGAAAATCCTGCTGTTTTTATCGCCTTTGTTCGGCTTTTGCCCCAGAAACCGCCCTTAGCCCTTGGAGCAGATATGAAAAATATTGTTGTGATAATCAAGGTTATGGCTGATACAAAGACCAAAGGTCTTTTTATCTTTATCTTTTTCAGTGTCCCTGCTTTCATGAAATGGGATATGACCATTGCTGATACAAGGGCAATCAGGAATACTATAAAGATTGCTCCAAAGATCATTGATCGGGTGAGCTCAGAGGCAATTATTATCTGAAGCAAAGACATGAAGTATACCTGAAGGTGATCCCAGGGGTCTTTAAGGTCAAAGCTCTTCAATGCCTGAAACACTATTGTAAGATGCGCTACTGCGATAAATACATCGCCTGATAGAATCAGGAAATCGAATGCAAACAGGAAGAGCGCTGCAATTGAAAGGCCTCCTATGGTCCATTTGGACATAGGAGGTTTATTCATAAAGAATCTCATGTATCCCGGAATGATTGCAATCCCTGGAATGAGCATTAATAGATTCAGCTGGCCTGTGACTATTATCCCGATGCAGCCTGTAAAGGCAAGGATTAGAGTCAATGTCTTATAGATCAGAGGCATATATCACCATGCTGCACTCAGCCGCAGCCTTTTTTAATGAAGAATCAAATGATTTTAGTATCAACACGCCGGTTCCCTGAAACTCGCTTATTAACGGGCATTCCCATCTGTCTTCTTCCTCGATTACGGCTAACAGATCCAGAATCTTGAAAAAATGTTCTGATTCGCTGCCGAAAGGGATTGTTTTTTTACATGTTAAAAGCCTTACCAGATAGCCCATTTTTATGAACTTGTCAGCTATTGAGGCTGCGAAGGTTACGGCTTTTTCGAAAGATTCCTTGTCATGGGGTTTTATGTTATCGAGGATGACGGTAAAAAGTTTTGGTTCACTTATTCCTGATTCCATGATCATTAATTTTCCTGTCTTGGCTGTTGCCTTCCACTGAATCCGGCGCATACTGTCTCCGTAAACAAACTCGCGTATTCTAAGAAATTCATCTCCAAAATCTTGCTTTAGAACATATGAGTGGAGTTCATACGTTGACAGTTCAGGTATTGTATCCCCGATCTCTTTTATCTCAGGGTATACTGTAACCTCTCCCTCAATAATCGGATATGCTTTCTTCTCGAACAGAATAAACGGAAAGGTGCTTTCAATATAAAATGCGCCATATTTATATATGCCTCTTTTTTTGAATGTGGCATCAAAGTCAAATGCAGCAGAGCCGGCTGCCGGAACATGCGGGATAAGACAACTTCCAACGATGTTTTCAGGGAAAAGCAATCGGATAGAATAAGAAGGCGCGAAACGCTTCTTGTTGTATATTGAGATCCTCAGTCTGGATCCGGTCTTTACAAAAATTGGATGGGCTGCTGTAATACTGACTGATATGCCGTTCAGATTAATATGCAGAGCTCCGATAGAGATAGCAACGATTGAGAGCATCATGGCGAGGACTAAATATATGAGATTATTGCCTGTATTAACTGCTGCTACTGCAATAAGAAATGTTGCAAGGATAAATCTTTTTCCTTCTCTGGTAGGACGCATGGGTTTAAACAGGCACAGGTGTTTTATTTAATATCTCATTCATTATCTCCTCTGCTTCAGAGATAAGGGTTCTTGCCTTCAGAATAAGCCTGTGTCCGAGGACTGCAGGAGCCAGAGATTTAATATCATCAGGGGTTACATAGTCCCTTCCTTCGTAGTATGCATGCGCCTTTGCAGCCTTTAAGAGAAACTGCGCGCCTCTTGTGCTTACGCCAAGTCTTATCTTGTCGTTTTTCCTTGTTTCGTTTACGATTGCCATGAGATAATCAAGGAGACTGTCTTCTATTCTTATATTGTCGACTTCCTTTTGCATTTTGATAATCTCATCGCTTGTTATCACTGGCTGCATTTTTTCCAGAAACTCAAGGCTTGATTCACCAACCAGCGCCTGTTTTTCATGCTCTGCTGAAGGATAACCTAGTTTAAGGTACATCATAAACCTGTCTATCTGGCTTTCAGGCAAAGGGAATGTGCCGTGGTACTCGATCGGGTTCTGAGTTGCGATTACCATAAAAGGCTCAGGAAGGGTGTAGGTCTTTCTGTCAACAGATACCCGTCTTTCATTCATCGCCTCAAGCAGGGCAGACTGGGTCTTTGGGCTAGTCCTGTTTATCTCATCAGCGAGCACTATATTTGAAAAAACAGGCCCCTGTTTGAACTCAAAGTTCTTTGTCTCAGGATTATATATGCTCACGCCTATAATGTCAGTCGGCAGCATATCGCTTGTGAACTGTATCCTGTGGAAGGAACAATTGGTTGCTTTGGCAAGCGTGAATGCCAGCGTTGTCTTTCCGACGCCCGGAACATCCTCTATCATAAGGTGTCCCCTTCCGAGCAGGGTTACGATCGCCATCTTAACAGCGTTTTGCTTGCCCTTGATTACTGAGTCTATCCTGTTCTGGAGTAACTGGATGGATTTAGTGGCCATTGAAATATTCTAACACATAATAGGAGGCTGCCAGAGGTGGTCCCCAAAATTCGGACAGTCGTATAAGGTGTAAAATATACGATTAA
>CAZBSJ010000114.1:3873-6028 GCA_964494165.1 uncultured Nitrospiraceae bacterium | reverse complement strand
GCTATAGTGCTGGTCAGCAATAATCTGTTCTTTAAAGAACGGTCTATGCTGCTGTTAACGATTAAATAGCTTATAATACCGAGGCTTGTCGCCAGACCGACAATATACAGAATGGTTGCAAAGATTATTTTTTTCTGCATTTTGGTTGGTGAATATAAAAAAGACTAACTTTTGACACTGCAATATGTCAAGGCATATTACGCAATGCCTCTTCGGATTTATACTGAGACAGCTTTTCATCCGGCGGGTTCTTGAAGGATACCCCGAATAATCTCTCATATTCCAGAGGATGTTCCTGCATCATTCTTTCCTTGGATATATAACCCGTAAAGATACTCGTATCCAGAGGAAAGATGTCAGGACTGAATATCGAATTATATATATGCCAAACAGCTATAACTATGAATATAAGCAGGGCATGGTTTGAATGCAGAGCCTTAGCAGCAGGCACAAATTCGCCTGGGAAAAACCTGGTCACGGTCAAAGGAAACCACAGTATCAGGCCTGTTGACGCCATGAGCATCATGCCTGTGAGCACAGCCCAGTACTCGAATTTCTGTTTATAGTCGTATTTGTCACAGCTTGCAGGCCGGTCAGTCAGGCCAAAATAGTACTTAAGATTATCTACGGCATCCGTAAAGTCTTTCTTTGTAATTATCATAAAAGGAGGCCATTTTCTAAACATCACTCCTATAAAAGCCACAATAATATGCTGTAAGACAAGCAGGGAAAGCATAATGCCGCTCAGGCGGTGAATCCACCTGATCGTATCAATGCCCCCGAATTTTATTACAAACCATTGCGACAGGGCAAAGGTATGGAATTTCTGGGATAACCCTGTCAGGAGCAGAAATACAAAGATTACCGCAACCAGAAGGTGCTCTGCAATCCTGTATGTGCTGAATCGCCTGACATATCCGTCTTTTATTTTATTAGGCTGCATTTATGTCTCCTTTCATCTGTTAACAGCATACCGCCATATGTGAAGCAGGATCTGTAAGAGAAGACCGATTATCATAACCGGCATAAAAATCTTATACAATAAATTGACTATAAAGACTATCGGAGCCTTTTTAAGATTAGGCTCATAATGCGAAAGCCATGCATCAGGAAAATTCTCAGTTGCGCTCTGATGGCATTTCTGGCACCTCTTAATAAGATTGGCCCTTAACAGATTCGCATCCGTGCCTATGGTACTGCTTATGTTATGCGTGCCGTGGCAGTCGGTACATACAGCTATCTGCCTGCCCGGCTTCTGTAGGGTCTCCCTTTGTTTCTTATAAAAATCAAGCGTGATACCGTGGAAATCCGAGAGATATGTCTTCACCACATTGGTAGAAAGCCCGTATTTGGCCATAACAGCTTTATTAGAATGGCAGTTGCTGCACATCTCAGGTATCCTCTCGCGGTAATCCAGAGTGAGCGGATTGTTTATGTCATGCGCCTTATGACAGTTGATGCATACAGGAACATCCTCATTCTGCTGGTCGAAAAGAGCCCTGCCATGAATACTGTTTGCATATGTATCATATATCTCTGGATGGCATTTTCTGCATCTCTGCGCAATCAGGGTCCTTTCTTTTCCGAAACGAGATATAGAATGAGCGCCGTGACAGTCCGTACACACAGGAGCATTTAAATTCCCGTGGCTAAGCCTGCTGTAACAGTCACTGTCAAGAATCTTTATGTGTTTGTCAAAATGGCATCTCCTGCATATCTCAGAAGATGCTATGGAAAAATCCCGTTTTGTCCTGAAATCTCTCTTAGGATGCTCCTCTGCCGAAAATCCGTAATGACAGTCAGAACAGGTCAGCTTGTTGTGAACGGAAGACTCAAGCTGCGAGACATCCACCATAAGCGACATCTTCTCTTTATTCCTGAAATCCATGTGCATTTGATGTTTGTGACACCCGAGGCAATACTGCCTTTCATCCTTTAATATCTTCCCGCCTTTCACTGCCGCGACTGAGTGCGAACCATGACAGTCTGTACATACAGGCGAATTGTCCTCTGAATACTTGGAATGCACCTCGCTTTTTGATATCTGGTCTTCCGGATGGCATTTCTTGCATGCCATGGAAGCCCTGACCTTATACTGTTTCTTGCTCCGGAAAGCCCTTTCAGGATGTTTGTCCGCAGAAAATTCCGGATGGCA
>CAZBSJ010000114.1:0-3773 GCA_964494165.1 uncultured Nitrospiraceae bacterium | reverse complement strand
CTTTTATTTCCAGATGAATAACAATGGATGCCCCCGCTGTAATCAGGGAGGCACCCATTGTTGTCTTTTATTCTTGATGTATTAGTGTTTGTCATATCCAGGCTCTTCTCTTAAAACAGGCATCCTGTTCAGAATCCATCTGAATAAGAGAATATGGATTGTGGCTATTGTCATTACCATCGAAACTTCCTGCCATGGCGGAATTATATGGTGCAGGTGTCCCGGCAGGTTCCAGTTAAACGCTATTATCGAGACATTGATCCTGTTCATTATAACTCCCAGAACAGCATAAAAAGCGCCGAACCTTACGATACCGGCGCTGTTCTTTTTAATGCCATAGGTCAAGACAATCGCCGGCATAAGAACAAAGCCTATTAGCTCCAGCAGAAACCATTTGCCGTAAGGAGTAAACAGCAGTCCCCAGTGATTGTCATGCGCAACGCCAATCAGCTTTAATGAAAGGTACACATATATACCTACGCATGCGCCTATCCCAAGGCCGATAGTTAATCTGTCAAGGCTATCCGTAAAATTACGGTCAGTGGCATTTCTTAAAAACCGCATAGCCAGTGTGCTGACGACAATGACCATCGCAAGCGCAGCATAAATACTTGAGCTGAGGAAGAAGTGCGGGATATACGATGAATACCATAGAGGGTGAAGCTTACCGGGAGCGAGCAGGAACAAAGCGCCGAGGGCTGACTGATGCAGGGTTGAAAGAATTATGCCTGCTATCGTCATGCCGACTGTCATCATTGTAGCCCACTTCCTGACCCTTCTGGATTTCAGCCATTCCAATATAGCCGGGCTTAATTCAAGGAACTGCACCGTAAGATATGTAGCAACATGCCAGGCAACCAGGAACAATACCGAGGCAGTGCCGAATCCCACTATCATCGGATAATATATGCGCCACGGTCTGCCGAGATCGCTCAAAAGATAAATAACGGCAAACAGATAGCCCATAAAACCAGTAAGAACACCGAGCCTTACTAACGGCTTATATTCCTTAAACCCGAATATGTAATAGGCTGTTGCCATCACAAAACCCGTAGCCGAAAGCGGAACACCGCCAAAAAGTCCCCATCCAAGAATGATTCCCCATGGATACTCATTCGAAGCGTGGGTCGCAGCTGCAAGACCGGAAATAAATCGGACTGCCATGACAGGGATCCCTATGCTCAGAATAATCGCAGCTACAATATTAAAAGGAGTAATGAGTCTTCTGCTATATTCAGGCCAAGACATGCCCATAAGAAGTTTATCCATAAACCAGGAGCGGAAGTTATCTGTTTTTGTATAAGCGTTGTTACTCATTATTATTTCTCCTCCTCTTGTTCGTGATTTTGCCCTTTATTTTTATCAAGCTGTTCTCTGTGGCGCAATGCTGCGTATACCATTCCAAAAAGGGCCGGCCAAACAGTAAATACTATCGGAACTGCAGAAAGGAAGCCTTTGGTTTCCTCGATTAAGGGTTTCTTTGGCAGATTTGACGGGAAATCAAGCTTGTCAAAAGAAACACCTGATATATACATCCAGCTGGTTCCTCCAATCTCTCGTTCACCATAAATATGATCAATATATTTGTCCGGATTTTTTGCTATCCTTTCCCTTGCAATCTTTATAAGTTCGCTGCGCTTGCCAAAGGTAATAGCGCCTGTCGGACATGCCTCTGCACATCCGGTAGGCTTTCCTGCCTTTGTCCTCGTTTCATAGCACATAGTGCATTTAACTATTTTAGGCTCTAATGCGCTTTCATAATCATATGCCGGGACATAAAAAGGACACGCTATCATGCAGTATCTGCACCCAAAACATTTATCTTCATCATAAATAACAGCTCCTTCAGGTGTCTTGGTATAAGCATGTATAGGGCATGCTGACGCACATGCAGGTTCATTGCAGTGATTGCACTGAACCTTGCGATATACCGGCTTGCCGGCGTCCTTTGGGTTTTCGTATTGATTTACTACTGTATATGCCTTTACGGTCGGCCTTCTCTTCTCCTTGAAAACAGAACTGTCGTCAAAGGAGACGTCAGGCGCAGGGAGACTATTTACTTCGTTGCAGGCTTTTTCACAGCTGCGGCATCCTACGCATGCAGTAAGATCAGTCAAACAGCCATATCTGTCTGGTCCTGGCTCAAATTCTTTTGCAGAAGCACTCTTGTAACTGCCTAAAAGTGTGGTTCCGCCTATAGCGGCTACGGTCCCTAAAAATCTCCTTCTGGAGATATCCCGCGGATTATTTTTTTTAAGTCCATCTTCATTTTTTTCCGTTGATTCAGTCTCATTGTTCATCTCAGGATCAAGCATATAGTTCCTCCTTTATCTACTTCTTGCTTAATTTCTTTTCTTTTGGGGCATGGCACATCTCAGTGCATCCCTTTGGATCAATGCCGACATTCCCCATCCCCCTGTGGCACTGAAAACAAACGCTGTGATATGCAACCTTAAGGCTTACTATTCTGGGATTGTCAGGGTCAAGCGTGCTGTGGCAGTTGCTGCATGCCATGAAATTATTAACGACAGAACTCCTGAAGGCAGATGAGCCGACAGCGTGACATTCCTTACATGGCAATGACCCGTTATTGCCGTGCTGGTGGTGGCACATGCCGCAATCAGCGGCCATAGAAGCGTGCTTTGAGTGATTAAAAGAAACGGCGGTATATTTTTCTGAAATACTGCCAAGTTTGATTATATTGGGAGTCCTTGCAGGGCTCTGAGCGTAAATTGTTGTCATAAAAAAAATGCTCAAAAGCAGTGCAAGGGTTAAAACTATCAGTCTTTTCATATTCTGTTCTCCTTTACAGCAATTTCCAGAGGTCCTTAGGATTTTTCTGTCCGGATTGTCCCTCTGGAAATTGCTTGATTTTTAGTTGCATTCAAACTCCTGATTATTTGTTCTTTTCAGCCTTCACGTCATCCTTCTTCTTATCTGACTTTTTACCGCCGAGATATGCCTCTGTAGGTCTCCATCCGAATGAGGCCTCTTTGCCGGCAAAGCCGAGTATTCCATTAATAGCTGCTGAACCCAAGGCATAGAAAAAACTTACAGGAAGGATTACCACGTAGGCTAATCCTATAAACGGCGCAGCGGCTACTTTTTTGGCAATACCGATGGCGTCTCTGTAGTTATCTTTCTTGATATGGTCGAGATCTTCCTTTGCAGCGCTGGACAGGGCTTTAAACGGCTTTGGCTTCAATACCTCCCAGTACAGGATGTATCCTCCGATAAACAACAGGGCTGCTATATACTCTATTCCCTTAACGTGTGTGATAAAATCGAACAGTGAATTCATTTTTTCCTCCTTTTTTTATAAATCTGCGTTATTTCCAATCAGCTTGAAAATCAGCATCATTATTTCTTTTTGTTTTTCTTCTTGCCTGCAAGATGTGCCTCGCTAGGCCTCCAGCCAAATGACACGAAACTGCCAACCAGGCCTAATATGGCCCCGAACAGCTTCCTTCCAACCAATGTTGCCATTGTTGCGATAGCTATGAACGGCAAAGTTATAACATAAACAAGACCAAGAACCGGGCCTAAAAGCAATGTCATAGCTCCCTTACCTTTACCTTCCTCCTGTTTATAGTATGTAACCATCTTCTTACACCTCCTTTCTGAATTTTTTATTTTCTTGATTACACTTTAACAATTCGGCAAGGATGCGTAAATTGGAAGAAGTTCCTATTTCACATAGGAATTTATTCCTACTCTGCACTTAAATTCTTTGAAAATATAATGGATTAGATTCGGATATTGGAGGGTTATCT
>CAZBSJ010000113.1:0-6031 GCA_964494165.1 uncultured Nitrospiraceae bacterium | reverse complement strand
TTTGCGGCGATCACTGTGTTGTACATTAACATTGCGATTGTCATTGGTCCTGCTCCGCCAGGAACAGGGGTGATAAATGCTGCCCTTTCCTTTGCTGCATCGAAATCCACATCGCCCACTATCTTTCCTTCAGGAGTGACATTTATTCCGATGTCCACGACTGCGGCTCCTTCTTTTACCATATCGCCTGTTATCATCTTTGCCTTTCCTACGGCAACGCAAAGAATATCAGCCTTCAGACAAGTCTCTTTGAGGTCCGGTGTTTTACTGTGTGCGATGGTAACAGTGGCATTTTTTCTTAAGAGCAGGAGGGCAAGCGGTTTGCCTACAATAACGCTTCTTCCGACAATTACAGCATGCTTTCCTGCAGGATTGATGTTATAGGCCTCGAGCATCTTTATTGCTCCGTGAGGGGTGCATGCAACAAATCCGGGCTCGTCCAATAAGAGCTTTCCGAGGGCATCCGGCCCGAAACCGTCAACGTCTTTTGAAGGAGATATCCTGTTCATGATCTCTTTTTCATCAAGATGTTTCGGAAGCGGAAGCTGTACGAGTATGCCGTGCACGTCCTTGTTTGCGTTCAGGTCATCGATAAGCTTGATCAGTTCTGCCTGTGTAATGGATTCTGGCATCTTATATCCAAGACTTTTAATGCCTATCTCTTCGCATGTCTTTTCCTTTGAGGATACATATTTTTTTGATGCCGGATTCTCGCCGACAAGCACTACTGCCAAACCAGGATTAATGCCCTTTGATTTCAGTTCTTCGATATCTTTTTTAAGACTCTCTCTGATGTCTGCCGCTACTTTTTTCCCGTCAATTAATTGTGCTGCCATTGTCCCTCCTTTTTAGTCCCTCTTTTTAATAAGTTCAAGCATCTCTTCCCGTGTTGACTCTTTAGTCCTGAAGGTCCCCCTGACAGCTGATGTCACTGTCCTTGCCCCGGGTTTTTTTGAGCCTCTCATGCTCAGACAGAGATGTTCTGCGTCTATTACTACCATTGCGCCTTTAGGTTTTAATTTTTCCATGATAAGGTCAGCAAGCTGTGCTGTGAGACGCTCCTGTACCTGAGGCCTTTTTGCAAATATCTCCACTGCCTTTGCCAGCTCGCCTATGCCTGCTATCTTGCCGGCGCTCGGAATATAAGCAACATGGGCTTTGCCTATAAATGGCAGGAGATGATGTTCGCATACAGAATAAAAGGGTATGTCTTTTAAAAGCACCATCTCATCATGGCTTTCACCCTCAATGTGTTTTAGGATTTCCTCTTTGGGTGTTTCAAGTCCTGAGAACAGTTCCTGATACATCCTCGCAACACGCGCAGGGGTGTCTTTAAGTCCTGCCCTTTCAGGCTCTTCACCTATGCCTTCAAGTATGAGCCTTACGCCCTTTTCAATTTTTTTGAGATCCAAAGAATACCCCTAGTGGTTTTTAAAAGATAGGCTAAAAGTTTAACATTTGCCTGAAGTTAGTGTCAAAATGAAAAATTACTGCAATTAATGATTCTTTTGTCAGTAATAATCCTGTCCACTTTTACATCATGGGGCTCGGCGGCTATTTTTTCTGCGACCTGCTCCTCATAAGCAGGGGCGATTATCAATATCCTTTTTTTCATGCCTGAAAGAAGCTTGTCGTAAAACCCTGCGCCGTAACCCAGCCTGTTCCCCTGCAAATCAAAGGCTGCTCCGGGAATTAGTATCAGATCAATGTCAGCAAGACTTTTCAGTCTTTCTTCAGATGCCTTTGGCTCCATTATCTGCATGTATCCCGGTGAAAGCTCATTTATATCCTTAATCTCATAGAGCTTTAAGATTTTTTCTTTATTGTCGACCTTCGGCAGTATGACGGTCTTACCATTCTTAAGGGAGATGTCTATAATCTCTTTGGTGTCTACTTCGCTTCTGAATGATGCATAAAAGAGTACGGTTTTTGCCTTTATGAATTCAGGCTGTTCAATAATGTGTTTTTTTATAAGTTCATCTTTCTCTTTTTTTATGTCTACAGGGAGCATGTCCCTTTTTTTGAGAAAAGCCTGTCTTATTTTCTGTTTTGTCTCATTTTCTTTCATGGAGGGTCTTTTCAAGAAAATCTTTTATTTTTTTTATCTCGTTTACGGTCTCAGGAGAGATGGTGTAGGGGGGCATGCCTTTTATGTCGGCTTCCATAATGGAATGGCTGAAACTGATATGGCCTATGACCTTTAGATCATCAATGCCTTTTTTTATGAAATCAAGGTCTGCGTCAGTCCTGACTTTATTTGCCACCACAAACACATCCTTCACGCCCAATCCTTTGGCCATATCCTTAACAGTATTCGCAGTCTGCATGCTCCTCTGACCGGGTTCTACGACAACTACGAATGCATCTACAGCCTCTGTTGTCCCGCGGGTAAGATGCTCTATGCCTGCTTCCATGTCCACGATTACGACCTCATTCCTCTCAACGATAAGGTGTTTGAGCAGTCTTCTGAGAAAGACGTTTTCAGGGCAGTAACATCCTGAGGCAGCCTCTTTTGATTTTCCGATTACGAGCAGGATTATATTATCTAATTTATATCCGTATTCGGACGGAATGTCATCAACCCTTGGATTTAGTTTGAAAATTCCTCCGGAACTCCCCGGCTTTGCACCTGTTCTTTCCTCAATGAGCCATGCCATCTCAGCAATAGGCTTTATCTTTATTGCTTCATCGCGGCTTATCCCGAATGCCGAGGCAAGGTTTGCGTCAGGATCTGCATCTACCGCAATCACCCTTTTTCCCTCTGATGCAAAGATGTGGCTTAGTACAGCAGACAGTGTTGTCTTTCCGACCCCGCCTTTGCCTGTAATAGCTATTTTCATTGTAACTATTATAATCCAATATAATCCAAAAAAAGATTGAAAAATGCTGTAAATCATAATGCTAAATGCTGTTTTTGCGATAATTGACAAGCCTCTTATATTATTGGTATGATTTAACCGTAAATTTGCTAGGAAGGAGGTAGAATGCTAAGGCTAAATCTTACCAAGAAGTTTTTTATTGCAGGACTAGTAATGATAAGTGTGTTTATCGTTTCTATTGGAATTGCTATTATAGCAGCTAAGGATATTAATGATACCTTTAAAGGGGTAATTCAAAATGAACATGCCCTGTTATTTCATCTCTCTAGACTGCATTCATTCGGACTTCAGTGTAGTTCATCTACAAGGCAAATTATAATAGCTCCTGACAAAGTTGCCGCAGAGACTTATGAAAAAGCGCACAAGTCATTTATAAAGACTATAGATGATGCAAGCAAAGTTGCTCCTCCGGAAATAGCAAAGGAAATAGAGGGTTTTTTAAGTGAATGGAATGCGGTGCATATGTTGCGTACAAATATACAAAAGCTTTCTCTTGAAGGCAAAAAAAATGAGGCAATCGCACTTTTGGCTACAGAAGTTGTTGATTGGAGAAAATTAAGAGAAAAAATATCAGAAATGATTAATGTTCAGCAAACCAAAACTACAGCTAAACAAAAACAGGCTGAAGATCTTACAAAAAACAGAATATATCTGGCTGCAGTTATAGCTATTTTTGCGTTGATTGTGTCGTGGGGATTTTTTTATATGCTTATAATACGACAGATAAAATATCCTTTGCGTGACTTAACTATGGTTGCTAAGGCTGTCGGGAAGGGTGATTTAAGCAAAAAGATTTTGTGGTCGAGAAGCGATGAGATGGGAGAAATGGGAAAGACGCTTAATGATACTATTGAGAGGCTAAAAAAGCTTATTCAAAGTGACGAAGAAAGAAGCAAGGCTCAAGAAAACATTGTTAACTTTTTGAATCTCTTAAGCTCTGCGTCTGAAGGAGACCTTAGTGCTAAGGCAGAGGTGACGCCTGATATTTTCGGCTCGCTGGGAGACGCGTTTAATCTTATGATCGAAGGTCTTACAGACCTTATTGAAAAGGTCAGAATCGCTTCTGAAAATGTGAATCGGGAAAGCAGAAAGATACTGGGCGTTTTGCAAAGTATCGAAAATGGTTCTGAGAAGCAGAGCCTTGAGGTAAGAAATGCTAGACAGTCAGTTGAGGCTGCTGCAAACTCAGCAACAGCTATCACTGAAAAGGCGAATCAGGCGCGAAAGATTTCTGAAACAGTGGTCTTGGCTGTATCAAAGGGAAACCAGCTTGTTCTTGAATCCACAGAGGGTATCCAACTCATTAGAGTCACTGTCCAATCCATCAATAAAAGGATGAAGTATCTTTCTGAGAGATTAATAGAAATCGGCACTATCTCTCAGGTTATTACAGAAATAGCTCAAAAGACTGACCTCCTAGCTATCAATGCCTCTATTGAGGCGGCAAGGGCCGGGGAGCAGGGCAAGGGATTTGTCGTTATAGCAGAGGAGATCAGGGGGCTTGCTGAGAAGGCGGCCAAATCAACCAAGCAGATAGGAGACATTATCAGCACCATTCAGGTGGAGTCTGCAGGCGTTACAAAATATCTTGAAGAAGAAACAAGTTATGTTGAGATGGAAACAAAGCTTGCAGCTGACACAGGAAACGCTTTTAAAGACATTGACTCATCAATCAAAGATACGGTTTCGGTCATATCTGATATCCATTCATCAGCAAACGCACAGAGAGAGCTTACATCCAGAGTCGCTATTTCCATGGAAGAGGTGCAGAGAATAACCAGGGAGATGCTGAACCTTGTGAAAGAGGTTTCTAAGATTTCAGGATTACTCTCAGGAACTTCAACCGCCTTAATGTCTTCTGTCGAAAGATTCAAACTGCCGGAAGCAGAAGAAGCAGAGGTAAAGACAATTTCAGATTAATGTTTACTGCTGGACATCTGCTGTAGGGAGATATTTCCTGAGCATCTCTGATATTGAAGATTCATCGAAAGGTTTTACAAGGTAGCCTTCAGCGCCGCTTTCAAGCGCCTTTTGCCTGTGCTTATCAGCACTCCTTGAGGTAAGCACGATAACAGGTATGGCTTTAAACCTGTCAGAGTTTTTAATCCTGCTTATAAGTTCATACCCGTGCATTACAGGCATCTCAAGGTCTGTGATGATCAGGTCAACAGGGCTTTCATCAAGGATATTCAGGGCTTCAACGCCGTTTGTGGCGCTGTATACATGAAATCTTTTTGCCTCAAGAAATGAACTGACATATTTTCTTACGCTTAAAGAGTCATCAACAACAAGGACCCTTTTCCCTTCATAGGATTCAGAGATTATCGGCTTGGGCGCGAAAGCAAGCAATTGGCTCTTATCCTCAAATATTCGTGTCGGATTCAGTACAAGCCGCACCTTTCCATCGCCTGATATGGTAGTCCCGGAATATACCGCAAGCCCGCCCAGGAAACGGTTCAGTGGTTTTATGATGGCCTCTTCCTGCCCGACAATCGCATCAACGATCAACCCGGCCTTTTGGTCTGTCACATTACAGATAATGACATACATAAGATCTTCAGGTTTGCTGCTGATGTTAAACATGTCAGCAATATTTTTTGCGTAAATGTTTCTTCCTCTGTAATCGATGGTGTCGGGTTTTTCCTCAGCCTGGCTGCTAAGGTCTAACTGAATTATTTCCTCAATGACACTTGCCGGCATTACGAATTCCACATCTCCGGAGCGGAAAACGATTACATTGGTAATGGCCAAAGACGACGGAACCTTTATTTTAAATGTCGTCCCCCAGGAAGGGTCGCTGTCTACTTCGATAACGCCGTTTAAAGCTGATATGAGCCGTTTCACTGCACTCATTCCTACCCCTCTGCCTGACACCATATCAGTCGTTTCTGCAGTAGAAAAGCCTGATACAAAGATAAGCGGAAACAGCTCTTCTTTAGGCGGTTTCTCTTCTGCCTTTAATAACCCTTTTTCGATTGCCTTGCTGAACAGCTTATCCGTGTCTATTCCTTTCCCGTCATCATTAATTTCTATAACTACGGTGTTTCCTTCTCTCCTTGCAGACAGGATAATAGTCCCTTCTTCTTTTTTGCCTTTTTTTATCCGTTCATCTGTTTTTTCAATTCCATGACCGATAGAATTTCTTACAATAA
>CAZBSJ010000112.1:0-6064 GCA_964494165.1 uncultured Nitrospiraceae bacterium | reverse complement strand
GAAACAAGTTCAGCATGACATTTTGATAGGTTTATGAGTTTTTCAGCAACCTGCTAAAAAGTGACCCTGTATAAAGATAGGCGGATTTTCTCTTCAAAAGCCTTCAAATTAACTTTTATTTGACAATATTAGTCGTGTTATAATCTTGCCATGCGTGTAATAATCGTAGGCGCCGGAGAGGTCGGCTATCAGATATCGAAATTCCTTACTCTCGAAAACATCGATGTCGTAATAATCGACAGGGATAAAAACAAGCTCAAGCGGGTCTCAGAAGAACTCGACGTAGCTGTAATCGAAGGTGAAGGCGGAGACCCATCCACCTTAAAACAGGCTGAGGCTGATAAGGCTGATATTCTTCTCGCTGTAACAGACAAAGACGAGACAAACATGATAGCATGTCTTCTTGCCAAAGCAATGTTCAACATCCCGCGCAAGATTGCGCGTATAAGAAACCCCGAATACATAAAAAACAAACAGCTTCTGAGCAAGGACAACCTTGATATCGATCCTGCCATCAGCCCTGAGTTCGAGATTGCAAAGGCAATAATCAAGCTGATGGAAATCCCATTCGCAACTGATGTTGAGGATTTTGAAGGCGGGATCATAAAAGTAATCGGCATTAAAATCACTGAAGATTCACCTTTGATAGACAAATCGCTTAAGGAGATAATTAAAAATCTGTCAAAGAAATTTCTTATCGGGCTGATTGAAAGAGAGGACAAGGTCATAATCCCTTCAGGAAATTCAGTGCTTAAAAAGAACGATATTGTCTATGTCCCCATAAAGAAGATTGAGCTCGCAGACGTTATTTCCCAGCTCGAGATTAAGACCAAGCCGGCCAAGAAAATCATGCTGCTTGGCGGCGGGAATATCGGCTACTATATCGCCTCCCTGATGGAGCTTAAGGCAAGCGTAAAGATAATCGACAAAGATATCGAAAGATGCAAATATTTAAGCAAAAATCTCAGCAGCGCCTTAATACTCCACGGTGACGGCGGTGATCAGAAACTCCTCCTCGAAGAAAATATAGGAGATATGGATATATTTGCCGCTGTATCAAATAATGACGAGGTAAACATAATGGCCGGCCTGCTGGCAAAAAAATTAGGCGCAAAAAAAACAATCGCCATCGTTAACAGAATGGATTATATCCCGCTTGCGCACAGCCTCGGTCTTCAGGCTGTTTTGTGCCCGAGATTAATCACTGCCAGCACAATCCTCAGATACGTAAGAAAAGGCGACATCCTTTCATTGACTGCAATAGCAGAAGATAAGGCTGAGATAATCGAAGCCAGAGTCGGGGATGCGTCTCCTCTGATAGGAAAAACTCTTAAGGATGCAAAATTTCCCAAGGCATCAATAATCGGGGCAATCATACGAGATAAAAACATAATTATTCCTTCCGGAGCAGATATCATATCAGTAAATGACAGGCTGATTATTTTCACCCTGAGAGAGTCATTCAGAGATGTAGAAAAAATATTGGTATGAACCTTAAGCTCTCATTCAATATCGTTGGTGTCGTACTGGTCTTCATATCACTATTCATGACACTGCCGGTTCTTGTCTCATATCTATACAATGAACCAGAGATTTTTGATCTGTCAATATCCTTTCTGATAACTTTCATTTCCGGGATAACGCTGTATTTTTTTACAAAAAAGTTTGACAGGGAGGAACTGAGTCATCGCGAAGCCTTTTTTGTAGTAACACTAAGCTGGCTTGTAGTCGCTTTTTTTGGGGCAATACCATACATACTCACAGGCACTTTTCAATCCATAACTGACGCATACTTTGAATCAATGGCAGGATTTACAACAACAGGATCGTCTGTTTTGAGAGATATCGAGGTTGTATCAAAGGGAGTCCTTTTCTGGAGAAGCATAACTCAATGGGTCGGCGGTATGGGCATCATACTCTTTGCCCTTGCAATACTGCCCATGTTAGGCACAGGCGGCATGCAGCTATTCAAGGCAGAGGTGCCGGAGATAAGCGTTGATAGGCTGAAACCCCGAATTATTGATACAGCAAAAGCGCTCTGGATTATATATGTCGGACTTACGACTGCTGCAACGCTAACTTATATGGCAGGCGGTATGAATTTATATGACGCCTTATGCCACTCTTTCACAACTCTCGCAACAGGCGGCTTCTCTACAAAAAATATGAGTGTCGCACATTTTAACAGCGCTTTTATTGACTACAGCACGACTTTTTTTATGTTTCTCGCAGGCGTTAACTACTCCCTTTATTTTTACGTATTCAGAGGAAGTGTCTCAAAACTATGGAAAAACAGCGAATTTAAATTTTACCTCGCTATAGTAATAATAGCATCTGTTCTAATCAGCATAAATATCTGGGGAACAACCTATGAATCAATAAGTGATTCTTTCAGATACTCTGTCTTTCAGGTTGTATCCATAATGACGACAACCGGATATGCCACCGCAGATTTTGAGCGCTGGTCATCTTTCGCCCAGATTTTTCTCGTAATACTTATGCTCCTTGGCGGTATGATAGGCTCCACCGGCGGAGGAATAAAACAGGTAAGAATACTTTTAATGCTCAAACAGGGATACAGAGAAATGTACCAGCTAATCCACCCGCGCGCTGTGACAACACTTAAACTTGACGGCAAATTTCTTACTAAAGAGATTCTGGGAAGCATATGGGGTTTTTTGTTTCTTTTTATCTTTATATGCGTGGTTGCAACTATCGGCATGGCAAGCGTTGGGACTGATATTGTTACGGCAGCAACAACTGTTATATCAGCCATGTGCAATGTCGGCCCGGCATTGGGAACAGCCGGCCCGGCTGAAAACTTTGCCTCGATACCTGATATAGGGAAATGGATACTCACATTATGCATGCTGACAGGCAGGTTAGAAGTTTATACCGTACTGATATTGTTTATACCAAACTTCTGGAAAAAATAGTCCGCATATTGATGATTAAATGAAATTTATAGCAGACCTTCATATCCACTCCAGATACTCCAGGGCCACAAGCCCTGATATGACGCCTGAAAACCTCTGGAAATGGGCCCAGTTAAAAGGAATAACGGTTCTCGGCACCGGAGACTTTACTCACCCAAAATGGTTATCAGAACTTAAGGATAAGCTTGATGATACTGATACGAATCTTTTTAAGCTAAAGAAAACGCATAAGAAAAATGACATTCCTGAGTCATGCATCTCCGAACCATATTTTATGCTAAGCGCTGAAATAAGCTGCATTTACAGCAAAAATAATAAAGTCAGAAAGATTCACAGCATTATCCTTGCTCCTGACTTTAACATTGCTGCAAAGATTAATCTTAAGCTTTCTAAGATCGGAAATCTCTCTGCGGATGGCAGGCCGATTCTTGGACTGGATGCAAAGGTGCTTTTGAAGATAACGCTCGATATATCTGACAAGATAATGGTTATTCCTGCCCATGCATGGACACCGCATTTTTCAGTTTTCGGCTCAAGCTCTGGCTTTGATTCGCTTGAAGAATGCTTCGAGGAACTGACGCCGTATATTTATGCAATCGAGACCGGGCTTTCATCAGACCCTGGCATGAACTGGAGACTGTCAAAACTGGACAATATTACCCTCACCTCACATTCAGATGCTCACTCACCGCAGAAAATCGGCCGTGAGGCAAATATTCTGGATACCGATATTTCGTACGACAGCATAATCAATTCGATAAGAAAGAAAAAAGGATTTTTAGGGACCATAGAGTTTTTCCCTGAGGAAGGAAAATACCACTATGACGGCCATAGACTGTGCAAAATAAGCCTAACTCCTTCTGAGACAATAAAGAATAACTACCTCTGCCCTTTCTGCGGCAAAAAGGTTACTGTAGGCGTCATGCACCGTGTCGAAAAACTGGCTGACAGAGAAGACGGATATAAGCCAAAAAACTCACCCTCTTTTTATTCGATAATCCCATTACCTGAGATAATATCCGAGACATTAAAGGTGGGGGTAAACAGCAAGGCTGTAGAAAAAGAATACTTTGGAATGCTCGAAAAACTTGGCAATGAATTTAAAATACTCATGGACTGCAAAACAGAGGAGATAGCAGACGCCGGTTTCGCACAGATTGCTGAAGCCATATCGCGCATGAGAAACGGCAAGGTCTACATAAAACCCGGATATGACGGAGAATACGGAAAAATAAAGATATTCGAAGCGATTGAGAGAGAAACAATAAAAGGACAGGTCAGATTATTCTGACTTAACTGATTTTATGTGAGACTAAAAATCCTCTTAATAAATCCCCTATATAAAAGACTACAATGCTTCTTGAAAAGGATGCGGATTTCAGGTATATTTCTGACACTATAGAAAGTCACTGGAAAATATACGTTCTAATGACAGTAAGTAATCACACAGGGCATGGCATTCGAGCGGATTTATTTTGCCGATAGTCCTATAGTATTAATTTAAGATAGCCGAGAGGCAAAATGCCTCGGAGGCCGAAGGCCGAGAATGAGCGAGGATGTTATGCCCTGCGTGATTAGAGTCTTGAGGTATGAAAATGTATAACTTCGTAAGCTTTGCCGGCATATTTGTAATAATGGCATTTGCCTGGCTTATCTCTTCCAATAGAAAAGTCATTAATTGGCGCGTCATCATCTGGGGCATCCTGCTCCAGCTGATATTCGCACTCTTCATATTCGTTGTGCCTGTCGGTTCAAAGATATTCCTGCTGATCAACGATGCCGTCGTAAAAATCCTCGATAGCGCGACTGCTGGGACACGGTTCGTCTTTGGCAGGCTTGCGCTTCCTCCGGGAACAAAAAATGAGATGGGGGATGAATCTCTCGGGTTCATCCTGGCATTCCAGGCTTTGCCCACAATCATATTTTTTGCAAGCTTTATGGCTGTGCTCTACTACATCGGGATTATGCCCCGGCTTATACGCATCTTCTCAAGTCTCTTCACAAGATTTATGCGCACAAGCGGAGCAGAATCCTTAAGCGTGTCGAGTAATATTTTTGTAGGCATCGAGGCAAATCTGACTGTGCTTCCCTATCTTAACAAGATGACTCGATCCGAACTTTGCACTATTCTTGCAGCAGGGATGTCTACCACTGCCTCAAGCGTTTTAGCCCTTTATGTCTTTATCCTGCAAAAACAATTCCCCACAATTGCCGGACATCTTGTTTCTGCATCTATTTTATCTGCAATCGCCGCCATAGTTATATCAAAACTGATTATGCCTGAGACAGAAAACCCTGAAACGATAGGCATGGACGTAAGACCTCATTATGAGAGGGAATCTACAGTCATCGAGGCAATAATAAACGGAGCGAACGAAGGGGTTAAGATGGTAATAGGAATCATCGCATTGCTTCTAGCATTTCTCGGTCTGGTAGCCCTCTTAGATTTCATTATGGTAGGAACCGGCTCAAGACTAAACAGTTTCACAGGGATAACAATCGACTGGTCATTGACAGGACTTCTGGGTTATCTATTTTACCCGTTTACTCTATTGATAGGGGTCCGTCCTGATGATGCCTATGAGATATCAAAGCTTATTGGAGAAAGGGCAGTTCTTACAGAGGTCAAATCTTACCAGGACCTTGCATCACTGCTTTCATCCGGCGCATTAAAAGACCCGCGTTCTGCAGTCCTGGCTGCTTATGCTCTATGCGGCTTTGCCCATATTGCATCTCTTGCCATATTTGTCGGAGGCACTGCAGCGCTTGCTCCCAAAAGGACAAAAGACCTCTCAAGCATCGGACTCCGAGCGCTCATAGCAGCTACCCTCGCCTGCCTCATGACAGCAGCAGTTGCAGGGACATTCTTTATGGATGGTTCAATACTGTTTGGGAAATAACCTAGCTCTCTTTTCAGGAATTTTTTACGACATCTATCTCATTAATCCCAAAAAAGCAATTAATGACAGGCATACATGAAGAAAAATCTTTACCAGCAACACCTTAATAATAATTTACAATGCTAAACAAACGCATAATTCCATACAAGAATTTATCTTTAGCAAACAAAAACGGACTCCCCAGTTCAATGAGGAAGTGCAACACTTGGAGATTCAGCCTGATGGTTG
>CAZBSJ010000111.1:2902-6152 GCA_964494165.1 uncultured Nitrospiraceae bacterium | reverse complement strand
TTTACAAAAGTCTGATCAAAATGATTTTTTGATTATCTTTTCTGCTGATTTAATCCCGGACTCTATCGCGTGATCCATATTGTAATACCTGAACATCCCTGTCCTGCCGGCAATGTGCAGGTTTTTGAATCTGCTGAGATAGGCGTAGATTTCATCGCAATGTTTTTCGTATCCTACTTCAAAAAGAGGATAAGCCTTTGGCGTTCTAACCACAATGCTGTCGAGAACCTCATATCTGCTTATGAAACCAAGCTCTTCCAGATGTCTTACAGTTATTGCAGTAAGACCTTCGTCGCTTTCATTCCATATCTCATCGCCCTTAAAGCTAAAATATTCCATGACCATCAGTGTCTTTCCTGAAGGGGCCATTTCACTGCTCCAGTTTGTAGGCTCATGAATCCTTCCGAAAGGGATTTTCTTCTCAGGCAGGTATATCCATGTCTGGTCAGTAACCCGTTCCTTGTTTATCATCACCGTCACAATTACAATGTCCCTGTATCTGAGTCTAGATACTGCATTAAGAACACTTTCAGGCGCAGAAGGACTTAATCTTCTTATAAGCTCCGTCAAAGGCATGCTTGAAACAAAATCCCTGCCGTATATCGTACCTGAATAGTCATGATTTCTGACCTCAACGCTCTCTATTTTAGCGCCAGAATGATTTATCCTTTCCACAGTGGTTTCAGTGAATACTTCGTTAAGCCTGACAATCTCTTCCTTCAGCCTGTCAGATATTCGCCCTATTCCGAGCTTAGGATATAAAAATCTGTCTACCAGAGTTGGCAGGTCTTTTCCGTTCAGTTTGAAAAAAGCATTTTTTATTGCCTTACCCAGAGAGAGCCCTTTAATTCTTTGCGCCACCCATTCCCCGCTTATCTCATCGCATCTTATTCCCCATACCTTTTCGCTGTATTCCCTGAAATATATATCAAACATTGTACGGCCGAAATTTCTGATGACCCAGTCTTCCAACGATAAAACTCCATTACTGCTTACCAAGCCCCTCAACTTCTCTGTTCCGTAGTCGCTTAATATTTTCAAAGTCGTTGGAATGCCCATTCCGAATATTGCATTTAAGGGTTTCAACGGATAATTAAAATATTTGTCGCGCATATATATCTTGCTGGTACGATCCACTGAGATAAGTTCATTATCCATAAGGTCTTTCACAAATTTATTTATCTTCTCATCCTTTGTAAAAAACCTGTGGCCTCCAAGGTCAAAATGGAATCCGTCTTTTATTACGGTCTTTGAAAGGCCTCCAACAGTCGAATCTTTTTCGAATACCTTTGCCCTTACTCCTGCCTTGGTCAGGACATAAGCAGCCGAGAGTCCGGCAAGGCCGGCCCCAAGGATTATTGTTGTATCTTTCCCTTCGGTTTGTTTAAGCATGAACTAAATCAGAAAATAAACAGAAGAATCAAATTATGCTGCACAGCAGGGCGTTCCTGTTATGCGGACAACGTAATAATCTTTTTCCTTATCTATATCTATGGATGTGTTGCACCCTGACATGGATGCAAATGCCTTTACCTTCTTTGCGACATCATAAGTATTAAGCACAACCTCGACTAATACCTCTCCGCCGCACTGCACGGCGAGGAGTTCTTTTAATTTCCTGAAAAGATCGCTTGAATGTTCAAATTCCCGTGCATCTAAAATCATATATATAGTTTACTGATACTGCGAGATATTTTCCAGAAGGAAACCTTTTGACGTAAAAGGGGCCTGAAGAAAATTGTCTTCAGGCCCCTTTGAAAAGAATTTGCTTGTGTTAATCCTGCATCGGCTTAATGAATTTAAAATAGACCATTGTCCAGTTGCCGAGTATCATAAATATAAGCGCTGTTATGCTTCCGATAGAAAGAGTTGATGCTCCTGTCAGACCCTGACCTATATTGCAGCCGCCTGCAACAATCGCAGAAAAACCCATCAAAAGACTGCCAAGGAATACTGTGATAAGTTCCTGCGCTGAAGGAAGCTTCCACGAAAACTCTTTAAGGATCTTTGCGCTGATGAACGCGCCCAAAGGAACTCCTATCATTGCAAGAAGCCCCCATGTGATTGTAAAATGACCTATGGTTGTCATAGGGAAAAATCTTGAGTTTGCATTCCCGGTAACAATAGTGGAAATAAGCTCAGCTGAAGGTGTAGTAAAATTCATGCCCCTTGCGAATCCGCCGCCCCAGTATTGAGACGCCCAGAATGTAAGAACACCGGTAAGCCCAAGCAGCAAACCTGATACCGACCAGTAAAAACCTTTCTGTTTTCCAAATGTAAAAGGCTTGTCCTTAAGTACTGAAATGAATATGATAACGGCAAAAGCGGCAATCACAACCCATTTTATGGTGGAGCCTTCTCCGAAGATGCTCCATAGTGTGGCATTGTATTGTCCTGCGATTTCCAATCTGTATCCGCGAAGTGCCTGATTCACAGGGCTGAGGATTCCGCTTGATGTTGCGCCGGCGCTTATCAAAAAGCCAAGAATTGCAACTGCTGCTGCTATCTGTCCTTCGCCGCTTTTGAAATAGATACCGCTACCGCATCCGCTTGCCAAAACCATTCCCAGTCCGAACAGATAACCGCCTATTATGTTTGCAAAAGGATAAAAAGACTGCGATTTTAATTCTATGTATCCTAAATCATTAAGCAGATTAGCGCCCACAACCATGACTGCTAAAGCTATTAAATAACCTCTAAAAAGAGTTAGATCCTGAATAAATATAGTGTCTCTGAACGCTGTATTCATACAGAATCTTCCGCGCTGGAGGACAAATCCCAGAAGTCCTCCGCACACAAGAGCAGATAAAATATAACCAAATGATATGCCTTCTCCCATTGCATTCCCTCCAGAAATTTTTGAGTTAAAATATCACAGAAACTCTGTTTTGTCAACGACTTGCAGGTCAGTGATAGACTGTCACATAGGTGGCATATCTGAATTTTTTCTCAGGCAGGTTAAAATTAATTGAGTTATTAAATCCCCTTGTCTTCTCTTTTATCTGTGACGGCAGATCGCTGTCAGGCATGTCTGTTATAACAACAAGCACCCTGTCAGACCTTGCAGAATTATTATCAGCGTAGTATTCAGGGTTTTTGTATTCCCATGTAAATCTGAAAGCGGAATCAGGGGTATTCCCTTTGCTTGAAAGAAATGCCTTGTCATAATCATAAGTGATCTTCTTATTAGTATAAATATCAAGGATGGGAACTGAGACTGCAGGATTCAGGATCGGGTCCTCTGAAAAAT
>CAZBSJ010000111.1:1414-2802 GCA_964494165.1 uncultured Nitrospiraceae bacterium | reverse complement strand
AAGCCAGACTATTATCAGATAACGCATATCCCTTTTCTTAAATGCGGCAAAGACTGAATATAATGCAGAAAGTGTTATAAAAGGATGTATCTGGAAGAAAAAAGTCGATATAAAGCCTTCGCCCCATCTCCTGAGGCCTTCTTTCTGGTATGTCATCAAAAGCCTGATCTGCTCTGAAAAAATATCATACTTGTACCAGAAAACTATTCCAATCAATATGCCGGAAATCAATATAATCGTGACTACTCTATAAACTATGGATAGACTATTTACAGTATCCTTTAGCCTGTATCCAGCAGTCTCTGCTTTGCCCCGAAATTTAAAAATATAAACTGCAAATATCACAGCCAGGATTGATAACATAGGCCAAACTGAATACTTGGAGAAAAAAGCAAGGGATATGGCGATGGGTGCAAGCAGGATAAATGCTCCGCCTTTTTCTATAGCATTAATAAAGACGAATACGGCGAGGGTGAAAAAAAACATTGTCGGTATATCAACGAGCATAAAAGGAACCTGTGTGAAAAGGTATGGGATGCCCATCAAAAATAAGCCTGCATAAAGACCCGTATCTTTATCCCAAAGCTTCTTTCCTGTCAGATAGGTAAGAACCGTTGTCATTGAAAACATCAGTGAAGTAACTATCTGGATATAAACACGCGATTCTCCAAAAACATTAAATATCAGTCCGTAAATAAAAGGCATTAACGGAAGATCCGTCCATGCTGAGATGTTCCGGCCCCATTCCCTGATAAAAAAGCCGGGGCCGTAAGTTGCCAGATGTTTTGCCTGAGTGAAATATCTTGAGGCATCAACAATGACCTCTGGTTCACCCCAAAAAAATATAGATATAAGAAAGGAGCACAGAAAGAGCGCTATTCCCGGCCATCGTTCAAAAAACCTGGCCAATGAAACGATATATGCCAATATAATCCCGGCAATAAGCAGAAAAAAAATCTTTATATGACTAACTTCCTCAAATACATCCTTCCAGCTGACAAGGCGGTTATCATCGTAGGACCTGAGCAGAAAAAGCGAAACAAATGACAAAATCAAGAGCAGAGAGATTATCAGCGCATACTTGTACTGAACAACATGACCTTTATTTTTCATTCTAACTTATACCATATTATTCAAGTTCCATGATAAATAATAAACAGCACATAGTATTTTAAACCAGAAAACACAATTATGGCAGGGATGTCTGGCTTATAACATTTGCGTTTGCAATCTAAAGACTTATTCTTCGCCGTTCCAGGATATAACCAGATCGTGGGAAAAGATATCATCTATGATATCGCCGTAAGAAGGGGCCTTTTTAGAAAGGTTAATGACTTTAACCTTATGCTCGCCTGAGTGAAATGCTATCATCTCATCAGTAAGTCTTG
>CAZBSJ010000111.1:0-1314 GCA_964494165.1 uncultured Nitrospiraceae bacterium | reverse complement strand
GTCCATTTCCATTGATTTTTTCGTAACGATATCGCTGACATCCTTAACGCTCACCATCTCCAGACATCTGACGCTTTTGCATGTCTTTTTATAGCAAGGCGCGCATTCCATCTCTTTCCTTATTATTATGTGCTTTTTTCCATAAGGCCCTGTCCTCACCGGATTTGTAGGGCCAAAGATAGCAAACACAGGAACGCCGACTGCTGCTGCAATATGCATAGGGCCTGAATCATTGCTTATAACAAATTTGGCGCCCTTCATTATTTCTATAAGTTCGCCTATGCCGGTTTTGCCTGCAATTGATACGGCATTGCCTTTGGAACTTTCTACTACCGCATCTGATATCTCTGTATCCGCCTTTCCTCCCACCACAACTGACTTCAGAGGCAGCCTTGATGCAAGCCCTCCAAAATTTTCTGAATGCCATCTCTTAGTAAGCCATCTGGCCCCAGGCACAATAACAGCATATTTTTCCGAAGGCAATAAATCCCGGACTTTTTCGCTATCCTCGAAAATCAATGGCAAGGGAAAACATACCTCAGACACATCGCACCCGAGGTTCTTCGCAACCTTCAAATATCTGTCAACCGCATGGATATCGGTTCCACCCTCCACCTTATGCGTATAAAACATACCGCTTCCTTCCCGTGCCTCCTTAAACCCAATTCTTACGGGAGCGCCTGTTGCAGCCGTCAGAATGCCGCTCCTGAGCAGACCCTGGAGGTCAATCACAAGATCAAATCTTTCTCTTTTCAGCAAAGCAAATAACTCCCTGAATTCTTTCAAAGTGCCCTTTATCTTTTTGAACTTCTTCCAGTCTTCCTTGTTTATTATCCAGAGCCTGTTTATCATCGGATGCCTTTCCAGAAGCCCTTCTAATCCTTTGGCAACAATCCAATGGATCTCTGCCCTGGGAAAGCTTTCTTTAATAGAGTTCAGAAAAGGAAGGCTGTGGACAATGTCACCCAGAGAACTTGGCTTGATAATAAGTATCTTTTCAGGTATTTTGTTTAACTTAACGGTTGTCATGGTTAAGAGGCTATCCTGCACTGACTAAAAAACATATATAAACTTTTATTTTCTTTCCTCGAAATTCTTAATGAACTGTCCTATCTGAATGCCGAGGTACACGCATTTTATGCCGTCCATGCACTCATCAGCATCTTTTTTCTCAAGATGCGTTGTGAGTGTACGTCCGTCTTTCTCAAATTTTACGATATAGGCATTCTTCTTCCTGTCAAAATCAAGCGAGACGCTGATGCCCAATCTTGGGACATCAGGATACATTTCGACTATCTTGTCTTTCAATGCAAT
>CAZBSJ010000110.1:0-6162 GCA_964494165.1 uncultured Nitrospiraceae bacterium | reverse complement strand
ATGCCATGCGTGCTGACGATATCCGCTGATTCAGCTACTCCCCTTTACAAGTAGAAAATATATTAAATAATGACTTCCTGTCAAGAAGATTCAATAAATATGCAGAGCTAGCAATTATTAATCCCTTCTATTCATCTGCTTCCACACATGATATGCTCTCTGAAAAACCGTAAAATGAGTGAGAATCAGCATTATCCATAACACAGGATTAATCCATCCGGTGAGAGTGGCAAACATCAGGAGCATAATCCTTTCAGGCCTTTCCATAATCCCCTTACTGCAGGATTCACCAAGGCCTTCTGCCCTTGCCCTCGCATAGCTTATTAAAAAAGCCCCTATCAATGTCCCAAGGCTCAGGAATACGCCGGCATGATTATTTTGCCTTACTGAATACCATGCAATCGAAAGAAAAAGAAATGCGTCTGAGTACCTGTCAAGCAGAGAATCGAGAAAGGCTCCGAATTTTGTAACTTTATTATTTACCCTTGCTGAAATGCCGTCAAGCATATCAAATAAGCTGCCGGCAATTATAAGCAGGCCTCCGAGCCTGAGGTTAAAAGGGATTACAATTGCAGCGATTATGGTTATAAAGAAACCAGTTACAGTAAATACATTGGGATGAAAAGGTACCTTCTTTATTATTGGACTAAGCGGGGCATCAAGAAAATGGCCGAGTTTGGCACCCAGCATTTATCTCTCTCTTTTGCCGGAAATAAACTCTTCCACCATATCGCGGGCATCTTCGTCTGAAAATTGAATTATCGGATGTTTCATAAAATAAGCTGACGGTGATATAAGAACCCCTCCTATTCCTCTGTCACGCGCAATCTTGCAGCAGCGTATGGCATCGATAACAACACCGGCGCTGTTCGGGGAATCTTCAACAGAAAGCCTCAGCTCAAAATGCAAAGGGATATTGCCGAATCCCCTTCCCTCCATTCTCAGAAAGCATATCTTGTTGTCATGAAGCCACGGAACATAATCAGACGGGCCAATATGGATGTTATCGGCATCCAGCGGATTCTTAAGCTGGGACTGCACCGCCTTTGTCTTGGATATTTTCTTGGATTTCAGCCTTGCGTGGTTTAACATGTTAAGGAAGTCTGTATTGCCCCCTACATTCAGCTGATATGTATTGTCAATCTTCACTCCCCTGTCCATGAAAAGCCTGGTGAGCATCCTGTGTATTATTGTCGCGCCGAACTGGCTCTTTATGTCATCTCCGATTACCGGTATATTTTTGTCCTCGAAGCGTTTTGACCACGATTTGTCCGATGCTATAAAGACAGGCACGCAATTAATTAAACTTACGCCTGCATTCAGACATGCCTCTGCATAAAATGCAGTAGCCTTTTCTGAGCCGACCGGAAGATAACTTAAAAGTATCTCTGCGCCGCTTTGCTTCAATACCTTAGCAACGTCACAGGGTTTTTTGTCTGCAACTATGAACCTGCGGTCTTCAGGGTAGTCTCCCATATGCTGTGAGACTCCGTCCAAAACCTCGCCCATCTGAACTGCAACAGGATAATTCTGGATATCTTTATTGAATGTCTTTGTGCAATTGGGCTTTGCAAACACTGCCTCTTTCAAAGGCTTCCCGACCTTTCTTTTATCAATATCAAATGCAGCTGCCACTGTAATGTCAGAAGGTCTGTAGCCTCCGAGATCATAGTGCATTAAGCCCAGAGCCCTGTCCGGATGCTTGTCACCAAGCCCTTTATAATATTCAATTCCCTGAATCAGAGAACTTGCGCAGTTTCCTATACCGGCAATTGCGATGCGTATCTTTTTCATAATGTGTTACCGCCCCATGTTATTTCTGATGAGCACGCTCTTTAATATTCCTCCTGTAAAGCAGGACAATAAGATCCTGCAGGTTTATATTAAATTCCTTAAGAAGCACATCCATTGATTCTTCACAGTAAGCAACGAACTTTTTCCAGATTCTTTGTACAGTATCCTTATCCAGCCCCACCTCAGCAGCAACTTCCCTGAAGCTTTTCCCTTCAAGCAGGTTGGATATTACTTCCTTAATCTTGCCCTCTTCGGTGTGAAGCCCGAAGAAAAAAGTCTTTTTTCTCTCAGAGAATCTTGAGTTGCACGTCCTGCACTTCAGCAATTTGCGCTTTGATTTGCCATACATCTCATAAAGGACAATGTTCCCTTGGCCCCTTTTACCGTAGTCGCCGCATCGTTCGTTAGGGCAAAAAAATTCCCATATGTTCAGAGAAATATCCATAGATGGATTTTATAAACCAAACTCATTTTAATGTCAAGGATAAAATTCAATGAAGTGGGGACAAAGCAGTTATTAGTAGACAGTTATCAGTTTCCAGCAAATAAAAAAGCTTTTACATCAAATTTAACTACACACTAAAAACTATTCACTAACAACTGTAAAATTTTGCTCTGCAAAATTTGGATGGTCGGGGCGACCCGATTTGAACGGGCGACCACTCGCACCCCAAGCGAGTGCGCTACCAGGCTGCGCTACGCCCCGATTTTTAAGTGATAGTCTTCAAACAAATTAAACTATTAGAAGCTATCCAGGATTTCCTTAAGCCTTTTCCTGACATGTTCCAATATCTTGCTGGCAGGGAGATTTTCTGGTTTGGATTCAGGAGCCTGCTTTCCCGTAAGCCCCCCTTCTCCAAACTTCTTTCTAACGCCTTCTATAGTATATCTTTCTTTATAAAGAAGCCGTTTTATCTCAATAATAAGCTCAAGATCCTTTTTAACATACACCCTCTGCCCTGACTTATTCTTTCTGGGTTTCAGAAAAGGGAACTCAGTCTCCCAGTATCTTAAGACATAAGGTTCGACCTCTGCTATCCTGCTAACCTCTCCTATCTTATAAAAAAGCTTGTCAGGAATAGAAATCTTTGCACTAATCTTTTTGGCAGAGGGCTTTTGCATATTATTTTATTGCTCTAAAGATATCTTTAACTTCTCGCTGGTCTTAAAACTTATTACCCTTCGAGGGGTTATCTGCAGGTCTTCTCCTGTCTTTGGGTTTCTGCCTCTTCTGGCAGCCTTTTTCCTGACATGAAATGTACCAAAGCCAGGAACTTTAACTGATTCGCCTTCTTTAAATGTCTGTTTTAGCGTATCAAATATTATCTCGATAATCTCCTGCGCCTCTTTTTTTGAGAGGCCCACCTTTTCGAATATTGCATCTGCAAGATCTGCCTTAGTCATACTCACCTCTCGCTAATAAAGTTTGAAAAAGAATGATTTTCTTAATTATATTAAGGAGATAGAGTCTTGTCAAGAATAAATTAGTTTAAGTTTTAAATTAGTCAATATTTTTGCTTTTGTGTTAATATATCTTCTATGGCATATAAAGACCTCAGAGAGTTCATAAAAGTCCTTGATTATAAAGGGTTTTTGCACAGAATACAGGCAGAGGTAGACCCCATCCTAGAGGTGTCTGAGATAACTGACAGGATGTCAAAAAGCCCTGATGGCGGAAAAGCGCTTTTTTTCGAAAAAATTAAGGGCTCACAATTCCCTGTTGTAACAAATATTTTCGGTTCTTTTGAAAGGATGTGCCTTGCCTTAGAAGTAAATGAGCTTGATGATATAGCCAAACGCATAGAAGGCCTTCTTAATCAGGCACCGCCTAAAACTTTATTGGAAAAAATTTCAATGCTTCCTAAACTTATTGAATTTTCAAAATACCTTCCTAAATACATTAAGGGTGCGCAATGTCAGGAGGTAATAGAAAAAGAAAATCCCGATCTCTCAAAATTCCCGATCATTAAATGCTGGCCTCATGACGGACAGCCCGGCGATGAAGGGAGGTTCATTACCTTGCCTATGGTATTTACCAAAGACCCTGAAACCGGACGGCCAAATTGCGGGATGTACCGTATTCATATCTATGATAAAAAAACAACCGGCATGCATTGGCATATTCATAAAGACGGTGCTAGACATTATGAGAAATACAAAAAACTGGGACAAAAAATGCCTGCAGCAATAACTGTCGGAAGCGACCCCGCAGTCATATATGCATCAAGCGCGCCATTGCCTGAATCTATAGATGAAATGCTCTTTGCAGGCTTCCTTAGAAAATCGCCGGTTGAGATGGTTAAATGCATAACATGTGATATTCAGGTTCCTGCAAACAGCGAGATGGTGATTGAAGGATATCTTGAGCCGGGCGAAACAAGAATAGAAGGCCCATTCGGAGACCATACAGGTTTTTATTCACCTGCAGAGCCTTATCCTGTGTTCCATGTCACCTGCATAACCCATAGAAAAGATATGATCTATCCTGCAACACTTGTTGGAAAACCTCCGATGGAAGACTGTTATATGGGAAAGGCTACAGAAAGGATATTTCTCCCTCTATTAAAGCTCGACTTCCCGGAGATAAAGGACATCAATCTCCCTATGGAAGGAGTATTCCATAATTTTGCACTCATTTCGATAAAAAAGAGTTATCCCGGCCACGCTAAAAAGATAATAAACGGCTTATGGGGAAAAGGCCAGATGATGTTTGCAAAGCTTCTTATTGTTGTTGATGACGATGTTGATGTGCAGAATCTTTCTTATACCGCATGGAGAGTTCTGAATAATGTTGACTGGAGAAGAGATATTGTCATAGCCGAAGGGCCTTTGGATGCACTTGATCATGCAGCTAACTGGCCGAGATACGGGGCTAAGATGGGCATTGACGCAACAAGAAAGACACGCGAAGAAGGAATGATGCGCGACTGGCCTGAAGAGATTTATATGAACGAAGAGATTAAAAGGCTTGTTGACAAAAGATGGAAAGAATACGGATTTTAATATGCATATCAGAGGACATAATGCCTTTGCTCATTCTCGGTCTACCGACCTCCGAGGCTTTTGCCTCTTTACTTTAAAATCTTTTTTTTAAATGAATATCGGCAAAAAAATCCGCGCAGGCATTATGTCCTCTGACTGGTCCTAAATAATTTGGGGAAGAAACATGTCTCGCATCTTTATAACATGGCTTATTAATACTATAGCCATAATGATTGCCATTAAATTCGTCCCTGGTGTTACGTTCACTGGCGAATGGTGGGGCATTTTATTAACAGGCGTGGTATTCGGGTTTGTAAATGCGATTATTCGCCCTCTGGTAAAACTGCTTACTCTGCCCCTGCTTATTCTGTCGCTCGGTCTTTTTACCTTCATAATAAACGCAATTATGCTCGGGATAACCTCATGGATATCCGAGCAGTTAAATCTTGGATTTAATGTTGAGGGTTTTAAGGCAGCCTTTTTAGGAGCGCTTATTATAAGCCTGATAACCCTTACACTTTCCTGTCTTGTTAATGCCAAGTATACGCAAATTGACAAAAATGCATGACACTGAGATTGTTCAATAGTTTAGAAACTTGTTGACAAAGGGGCCAAAATCCTGTAACCTATAAGCAAGGGTTTGGCAGCTAGAAATATGTATTTACTGTAAACCACGAAGGAGGCAAAATGAAAATTTTAAAGACACTATCAATTGCCATACTGGTAATATTCAGCATAGCAATATTTGCCGGTAATGTAATGGCAGATGAAAAAATCAAAGGTAAGGTTAAAAGCATAGATCTTAAAACAAACACTGTTGTTATAACTTTTGATGATGATCCGGACATAACCATCACAGTAGAAGATGATGAAACTTTAAATAAACTGAAAGACGGCAGGATCGGCGTCTATGATGAAGTGAAAGTTAAATATGTCGTAAAAGACGGTAAAAACGTGGCGACCTACTTCAGGAAAACAGCAGGCTGTTAAAAGTTTTAAAAAAGCATAAAATAGAAAAAGGCAGTTAATTTTAACTGCCTTTTTCTATTTTAGATACCTGACTTCGGGTTCAGGCTTTTGTGATAAAATAGCCTAAATATACGGCTTTAAAAGGGTAAATATGGAAGAAAAATGGTATGACGATCTAAGCGAAGATGCCTTTTTAAAAGAAGAAGACAAAGAATACAAAAAAGCCATAGAGAAAATAAAAGATACAGTTGAAGCCGGTGCGGGATTTGACGAGGCATGCAGATCAGTTTCGATGCCTGACAATGAATCAAAAAAACTGTTTATCGAAGATGCCCTTAAGGTTTTGATCGCAGAGATGCATTTTGTCAAAAAAATGCCTATAGAGAAAATCGCTGAAATCCTGAAACTGCCAACAGA
>CAZBSJ010000109.1:2664-6165 GCA_964494165.1 uncultured Nitrospiraceae bacterium | reverse complement strand
GCCTTTGTCTTCGTGCTTAATGGATTCGAACTTGAATCCCTGTTTCTCCGCCCATTTTGGGATGGAGTCTTCTGCTGATGCAGGCGCATCGCATATGACCTTTAATAACTGTCCGCTTCCGAGTTTCTCCATTGCCTTTTTTGTAAGAACCAGCGGATATGGGCATACCCTGCCCAATACATCCAGCGTCTGATCAGGTGTTTTGCTGCTTAGTTCTCCCATGTTATTAACCTCCTTTTGTTTTTAGCAGAAAAGAAGATGGTCTGCCGAGTCCATCTCTTTCTGGATTTCACTGTAAGATACTATCTGGGCCTTTGTTTCGCCGCCGATGTCTTCGGCGTCCATTATAAGAGCATCTTCTTTCAGACCGTATTTATTAACGTCCTCTTTGCATATCAATACCTTCATATCAAGAAGGAGCGAATTCTTTATGTGCTGTTCAATGCTTGTTACTCCGTAGTGCTTAATTGCCTGCTGGTTTTTTAAACAATTCAGAACGCCGTCTCCTATAAAGCATACAACAGGTTCTACGTTATCGCCGTCTTCCAGATATATCTCGACTGTCTGGCTTGCTATTGCGTGTGTCATTGCAAGCCTTGAGGCCTCAGTCTTGTATGGAAGCGCCCTGATGACAAATGCGAGTTTTTTCGTTGCCATTTTAATCACCTCCCATATGAAGTACCCTGTCTGCGCTGAAAGTGCTTGCAAGATACCAGTCCATACTGTGTCTTTTCCAGCCTTCCATTGTATCATCCTTATGATAGCCCCTTGCTTCTGCGCATGCCTCGCATGCTGTAGCATTGAATTTGCCTGATGCAAACAGCTCCTGAAGGGTTTTTGCCAGAGCTGAATAGTCTTTGAATGCCTTCTGTCCCTTTTTTGAAAGCATGGTGGCATTCCCTGAGACCCAAAGATCAACATCGTGTCCTTTTTTTACGGCTGCGTCAGAAAGCTTTACCGCAAAATCAAGGGACAGTGAGCCGACCAATGATGAAAAACAGCCTATAGTTAGTTTTGCCATAACTGTCTCCTTTCTATAACCAGATTGTTTTTTCGTAATCGTTAAAAATAAGATCTACTAAATCGCTGTAAGTCACAGGCTTAACACGCTTGTCAAGATTTGCTGCTGTAAATCCCCTTGACTCCATATCCTCTACGAGAACATAAAGGTCTTTTGATTTCTCAAGGACAGGAGAGGACTTGCCGTTTTCCTTAACTGTTGCATGGTAGACTCCGTTACCGACAAATATTACACCTAATTTCTGGGCGCTTAGTCTGTCCAGTACATCAGAGCCGGTCTGATGGTCACTAAAAAGAACAGCGAGCTTCATTGGTACACCCCCTCTTTATTTAATTTGAATGCAGAGCTTATTTAAGCAAAGCAAAAATCTGCAGAGAAGATATTATAAAGAAACAAGACATTTTATATCAATTACATACTGCAATTGTCAATAAAAATATTAGAAATACATTGATAAATAAGGCTTATATTGCATTGTTGTGAAGATAATTCGTAAAATCTTTTATGAGCAGTTTCAGACTCAGCACGTCATTTGTTCCAAAGGGCGACCAGCCGAGGGCAATCAAAGAACTGACAGACGGCCTGGAAAACGGGCTTAAGCACCAGGTATTGCTCGGGGTCACAGGTTCGGGAAAGACATTCACTATTGCAAATGTAATCGCAAATGTCGAAAGGCCGGCTCTGATAATAGCCCATAATAAGACGCTTGCAGCACAGCTTTACGGCGAGTTCAAGGAGCTTTTTCCTGAAAATGCGGTCGAGTTCTTTGTGAGCTATTATGACTACTACCAGCCTGAGGCTTACATACCCACTACAGACACATATATAGAAAAAGACTCATCAATAAATGACGACATTGACAGATTGAGGCATTCTGCAACAAGGGCTGTGCTTGAGAGGAGAGATACCATTGTCATTGCCTCGGTGTCCTGCATTTATGGCATCGGCTCGCCGCAGGATTACATGGACATGCACCTTGTCATGGAAGAGGGAATGCATACGGAAAGGGACGTGATATTAAAAAGGCTTGTCGAAATGCAGTATGTACGCTCTGATATCGAATTCCGCAGAGGCACATTCCGCGTAAGAGGGGATATAGTGGAGGTTTACCCGTCTTTCTCTTTGGATAAGAGCATAAGGATCGAGTTTTTCGGAGACGACATCGATGCGATAAATGAGTTTGACCCTCTTACAGGAGAGAAGACAAAAAGGGTTGAGAAGATTGCGATATTTCCTAACAGCCACTGGATAACACCGAGAGAAAGGCTTGAGCCTGCCCTGAAAAAGATAGAGGATGAGATGAAAGAGCGTGCCGAATATTTTTTGAAACAGGGACAGCTTCTGGAGGCTCAGAGGATCGAGCAGAGAACGAGGTTTGACCTTGAGATGCTCAGGGAATTCGGCTACTGCCATGGCATAGAAAACTATTCCCGCCATTTAAGCGGAAGGGCAGCGGGAGAGCCGCCTTATACACTCATAGATTATTTTCCGGAGGATTTTCTGATAATTATAGACGAATCTCATGTGACAGTCCCTCAGATAGGAGGCATGTATGAAGGAGACCGTTCAAGAAAGCAGACATTGGTCAATTATGGCTTCAGGCTTCCTTCAGCGCTCGACAACAGGCCTTTCACATTCAAAGAGTTTGAGCACAGAGTACCCCAGGCAATATATGTCTCTGCAACTCCGGCTAATTATGAGAAAGAGAAATCCAGAGGCATGATTGTCGAGCAGATAATAAGGCCGACAGGGCTTATAGACCCAAAGATGACATTAAGGCCTGTCTCATCCCAGGTAGACGACCTTCTTAGTGAGATAAGAAAACGAGCTGATAAGAAAGAACGCGTGCTGGTCACTACGCTCACAAAAAAGATGGCAGAAGACTTAACAGACTATTATTCCAACCTCGATGTAAGAGTAAGATATCTGCATTCTGGCATTGACACTCTCGAAAGGGTAGAGATAATCAGAGACCTGAGGCTCGGTAATTTTGATGTCCTGATAGGAGTAAATCTCTTAAGGGAAGGGCTTGACCTTCCCGAGGTATCATTGGTTGCAGTCCTTGATGCAGACAAGGAAGGATTTCTCCGCTCTGAGAGGTCTTTGATCCAGACAGCAGGCAGGGCAGCGAGGAATCTGAACGGAGAGGTAATACTTTATGCGGATAATATCACAGGCTCTATAAAAAGGGCATTAGATGAGACAAACAGAAGAAGGGCGATACAGGAGAGGTACAACAGGGAGAACAACATTACCCCTGAGACTGTAAAGAGCAATATAAAGGATATCTTAAGCTCGATATATGAATCAGACTACTGGACTGTGCCTGTTGCCGCTGAGGAAAAGGCTGAATACGGATATGATGATGAGACGCTGAAAAAGCTCGAGGATGAGATGAAGGAAGCGGCAAAGAAACTCGAGTTCGAACGCGCGGCAGTGATAAGGGACAGGATAAAGGAGATAAAGAACAGGATGATTGA
>CAZBSJ010000109.1:0-2564 GCA_964494165.1 uncultured Nitrospiraceae bacterium | reverse complement strand
AAGGTATCGAAAAATAAATTTTCTCACAACATCCGCTTTACTCCAATAATTTTCTTATGAATATTGTTTATGAGCCTGAGTGGGACAGTCTTTTTGGAAGACTGAAAGAGGAGAAGGGAATTGCGCTAATAATCGGAGAGACTGATTCAGGCAAATCCACGCTTGCAAAATATCTGATACAGGGATTTGTCTCTGAAAAGATAACCATATCTTTAATTGATGCCGACATAGGCCAGTCATCTCTTGGACTTCCCGGCACAATAAGCATGAAGATATTCCATAACAAAAAAGACATGGAGGATTTCAGATATGAGAAGATGTTTTTTATCGGTTCGATAAATCCTTCAAAGAAGATTCCCTTAATGATAAAAACCTCCAAAACTGTGGCCGAGTTTTGCAGAAAGGCTTCTGAGATGACGATAATGGATACAACAGGCCTTGTATCCGGCAGAGAGGGCGAGGCGCTGAAAACAGGCAAGATCAATGCTGTAAAACCCGAACATTTAATCGCAGTCCAGAGAACCGATGAACTGGAGCATATACTTGCACTTGTAAAAAATATAAATATCCACAGGATAAAGGCATCAAGTGCTGCAAAAAAAAGGAGCAGGGCATTGCGGATAAGTTACAGGAAAAACAAGCTGAACGATTATTTTGAAAAGGAAAGACTCACGGATTTTATAATCAGCAGGGATAAGGCTGTGTTTATTTATAACGACGTGGAATTCAAGCCTGACGAAAAAGACTTCATAGAAAAGACGATTATAGGGCTTAATCATGAAATCGAAACAAAGGCTCTGGGGATTATCACTGAGATAACAGAAGATTCAGTCTCTTTCAAAAGTCCGATGGTCTCCCTCAAAGGGATAAACAGGGTTGTATTCAGTGATATGACGATGGATTAAATATCATGCATGTTCACTTGTCAGATGGTTAGAATTTTGACACATAATAAAGCGATATGATAGGCTAAAAAGTCAAAAAGCCTTTGACAGCAAAGGCTTTTTATTTGGGAGTGTATAGGGTTCTGGTGTCCCTCCTGGACTTCAAATCCAGTGTTGCCGGCCACAATCCGGCATGGTGGGTTCGATTCCCACACGCTCCCGCCAGTTCTTTAAACCAAGAGGAATGCTCAGCATCCAACAGGTTTCTTGAAGTAAGTGGCTATGTTTTTACCGTCAATTGTTTTATACCTTACCTTTATCTCATCGCCTTCCATGATGCGTCCGTCTTCAAATTTATTCAGCGTTGATTTGTCTTCAACGATTACTGTTACTAATTCGCCTTCATATGTGCTTACTACAGCGGTCTTATTGCTCAGGTCTATTTTTTTTACAATGCCGTTTATGGTTATGGTTTCCTGAGCATCAGAGATACCTGCGACGGCTGATACCAAAAATGTAACTGCAATAAATATCTTTGTCATATTAGATGTTTTCATCTTATCCTCCTTAGTTTGTTTAGCTAAAGAAAGTCATGGACACTTTCAGTGCCGGAATTTTCCCTCTGCATAATCTTTTTTCATTTTTTCATACAAAGCCTTATCCTTTATCTTTGGAAAGGCGAAATTGCCTCTTAATTTCCATTTGTCCTTAAACGGGGCGAGCCCTTTTGGCATCTGGCCCCCATCAGGTCCTTTGATGTCAGCTATTCTTAACCCCTGCCTGTCAGCGATTATTGTGTATTCGCCGTCTTCAACATCTTTATAAGACCCTCCGGAAAATTTAGTGACTATTTTTTGGGCAGTGGATGCATGGCAGCTTTCGCAGTCCCTTGATTTGCCTGTGCTGTGAGCTACCCTGTCAAGATTGAGCCATACCAGCGTATCATTATCTCTGTTGTCGAGCCTTTTTACGAGCCCTGTTATGGCATGTGAGTCGTTTGAGTAATAGCGCCTGTCAATATCAACATCAGGCCTGTTCCTGAATAAAAGCCTCTTGGACATCTTTACCTCGCGGGCCTTTACATTGCCTGATGTATGAGGAACAACATGAACAGGTATCCATACCCCTTTGGGATTCTTTACTATCAGCGGAGGCACGGCGTCTACTGTGTAGTCCTGTATTCTTGTCAGCGGATTTTCCTTGCCCTTGGGCCCCAGAGATGTCCAGAAATTAAATGCGTATCCGCCGATAAGCGTTGTGTGGCATGAGGCGCAGTCCACCTTTTTGTGCACGCCTTTTTTATAAGAGGGCATGACCTCAGAATGGCATCTGCCGCAGTCGACGTTCCTGCGCAGGTCTGCATGGTAACCTGTATCTTTGTTGGATTCGTGGCAGTCCAGACATTCAAGCCCCTTTTGGTAATGTATATCCGGTTTTTCTTTGAGGATCTCTTTCCCTTCAGGAGATGCCTGGGCAAACTCTGCACGGATATATCCGTCACCGCGCCTTCTTTCGAGAGGGCCTGCATGACAGCTGAATGACCTTCCGCCTCCGTAACATGTTGTTGAGACAGGTCTTTTCAGGAAACTATGACTGCCTTTGCTCATATCATTTGCATCTTTTTTCTGAGGGCTGAAATGACAGTCAAGGCATCCGACATGACATTGGTTGCAATTCCTC
>CAZBSJ010000108.1:0-6238 GCA_964494165.1 uncultured Nitrospiraceae bacterium | reverse complement strand
TCTGAATCATAAGAAATATATTCTATACTAAAGAAATATATAAATCCAGACTAAAGAGCTTTAAGCAAAAAATTTTTACCTTGTGCTGTTCAGACTGCCTTGATAGGGGATGTATTAAGAGAAACTCTTAATTAATGATTGCCTTGATAACCTTTGTGATTAGCTTTATTTTTTCCTCATCGGTCTCTTTAAGCAGTTTAATGGCATTATTGATTAATTCCTTTTGACCGCTAAGATGTTCAAATTCAAAAAACTCTTTTATATCAACATGTAAGGCTATTGCTATTTTCTCCAGAGTGCTGAGCGAAGGATAACTGCTTCCTACTTCTATACGGCTTAGATGCTTTGGGTCTATGCCAATTTGTTCAGAGAGTTTGTCCTGAGACAGCTTTTTCGCCTTCCTTAGTTCCTTTATTCTTTCGCCGAGCAGTTCTTTTGTAGTTCTCATGAATCCTCCAGAGCAGTTAATAATCGCTTGCCGGAGGGCTTTATTAAAACCACATAAAATAAGGATATTATTTGACAAAAACCGCATTAAATGTAGATAATTCAACATAAAATGTTGATAAAGAATACTTTTTCTACTCATGAAATAGACTGGCAAATCTGGGCCTGATAGAAAAATATGGCACGCAAGAAGGCAAAAATAACTAAACGAAAACCCATTGAGCAGTATGAGCATAAGGATAAAGAACGGCTCAATAATCCACCTGTCGGTCTTGTCACACCTGAGACTGATAAAGAAACTGGGAAAAAGAAATATGCTTATGATCCTCATTTAGACCCTTCGTTACAATGGGCTGGCAAAGCGGAGCATACCTCTTTTGAAGTCCCAACAGTTTCCCTTCATGTTCATGAAAGGATTGACCCTCGAACTATTATTCAAGCAGTGCGAAAAAAGAACGGCAATGGTTTTGTTCAGGGTTCACTTTTTCAGACTCCCGAAGAAAATCCGCCCATCAGGGATGCGATAGAGTTCTACAAGCACAAACATAACTGGTCTAATCGTTTAATTGCTGGCGATTCTCTTCTTGTCATGAATTCTTTGATAGAAAAAGAAGGGCTTGCGGGACAGGTGCAGATGATCTACTTCGACCCGCCTTACGGCATCAAATACGGCTCAAACTTCCAGCCGTTTGTGAACAGACGTGATGTCAAAGATGGCAAAGACGAGGATTTGACACAAGAGCCTGAGATGATAAAAGCATTCAGAGATACATGGGAGCTTGGCATTCATTCGTATCTGACATATCTCCGTGACAGACTTCTCCTTGCAAGAGAACTACTTCATGAAAGTGGCAGCGTATTTGTGCAGATAAGCGATGAGAATGTGCATCTGGTTAGGAATTTGATGGATGAGGTTTTTGGGGTAAAGAATTTTGTAAGAGAGGTTATTTTCACAAAAACCAGATCATTAGTTTCCTCTGAATACCTTACGAACATCACCGATTATCTGTTGTGGTATGCAAAAGATAAAGACAAGGCGAAGTTCAGAAAACTGTTTGAATTAAGGACCGATACAAATTTAGCATCTCATTATGAAAATGCTGATGGAAACATTTATACAAAATCTGAAGCAGAGAAATTAATTACACAAGATTCGGAAATAAAGTTGCGTCCTTTTATGTCTGATAACTTAATAAGAGAAACAAACCCTGTTTTTGAGGTTGAGTTTAACGGTAGAATTTATAGTGGTAGATATAGAACAAGCAAAGACGGCATGGCAAAATTAATTGAAAAAAACAGGATTTTTGCAACAGAAAATCAATTAAGATATAAGTTTTATTTGGATGATTTTCCTGCATCACCTTTAAATCAACTGTGGTCGGATACGATAGGTGCTACGAATAAAGTTTATGTTGTTCAAACAAACGAAAAAATAGTTCAGCGTTGTCTTCTCATGACCACAGACCCTGGCAATCTTGCCCTCGATTTTACCTGCGGTTCAGGCACAACAGCTTATGTTGCTGAGCAATGGGGTCGCAGATGGATAACATGCGATACGTCTCGTGTTTCTATTGCTCTCGCAAAACAGAGATTAATGACTGCATTGTTTGATTATTATGAGCTTGCACATCCAGATGAAGGCGTTGGAAGCGGCTTTAAATATAAAACCGTTCCGCACATCACTTTGAAATCTATTGCGAACAATGAACCGTCTGCACAGGAAACACTTTATGACCAGCCTTTTGTAGACAATTCAAGGGCAAGGGTAACCGGGCCTTTTACAGTCGAGGCTGTGCCTGCTCCAATTGTGAAGCCATTAGATGAAATAGGTCGTCACCCTGAACTCGTTTCAGGGTCTCATGAGATGCTGAATCAAGTTCAGCATGACAATTCAATAGCAAGAAGCGGTGAAACATTGCGGCAGGCTGAATGGAGAGATGAACTTTTGAAATGCGGAATTCGGGGAAAGAATAATCAGTATATTCTATTTTCACGTGTTGAACCGTTGCCCGGAACCCGCTGGCTTCATGCAGATGCAGAGACAAAACCGAATGATTTAGGCGCTGACAAAATAAGCGAAAAGAAAGCCTCATACGGACAGCCGGAGCGAGTTGTAATTTCATTCGGCCCTGAACATGCGCCGCTGGAGCAAAGACAGGTTGCACTGGCAATAGAAGAAGCTCAGAAACTTGTGCCAAAACCCAAGATTATTGTCTTTGCATCTTTTCAGTTTGACCCTGAGGCAGCAAAAGACATAGATGAAACAAACTGGCCGGGTGTGACCCTGCTTAAAGTTCAGATGAACACCGACCTGCTTACTGATGACCTCAAAAAGAAACGCTCAAGCAATGAAAGCTTCTGGCTTATGGGGCAGCCAGAGGTCAGGCTGAAAAAAGTCTCCGATAGAAAGGAAGGCAAGAGCAAAAAATCAAAGGACGAAAAGACCATCCAGTATCAAGTTGAAGTCTTGGGCTTTGATTACTACAACACAAAGACAGGGAACATAGAATCAGGCGGCACCGACAGAATTGCAATGTGGATGCTCGATACTGATTATGACGGAAGAAGCCTTTTCCCGTGTCAGGTCTTTTTCCCAATGGCAGGAGAGAAGGACGGCTGGTCAAGGATTGCAAAAAACCTTAAGGCAGAGATTGACGAAGAATTAATTGAGGCATATCGAGGCAGCATTTCACTTCCCTTCGAATTAGGTGAGAATAAACGTATTGCTGTAAAGATTGTAGATGACAGAGGAATAGAGAGCTTGAAAATAATAGCAATTGATAAATGAAGACCACTATAGATCAGCTTATCATCAACTCGTCTTACGAAGAACCAAAACATTATTGGAGTTATGACAGAGAGAGCCGTACATTTTCTTTAACGGCTGGCAGGCGGCCTGCCGGTTATGTAATCGCATCAGAAAGCTCAAAGGCATTTGATGACCCCGGCATATTTATAGAAATTCCCATAGTGAATAAAATCCGTCCCCGTGTAAAAGCTTGGCGTGAGTCAGGATATGCAGGTGTTACCGGAATCACAAAGCGTTTGCTTGAACATTGGAGTAATTCTGAAGAAAGGGAATTTCGTCGTTTATTCTTCTGCCAGTTGGAGGCAATGGAAACACTTATATGGCTTAATGAAGCTCCTGATTCAGAGAAAGTTGGTATAGATATTCCTTCTGATGGCGGCACGTTCAGAAGACTCTGCTCAAAGATGGCAACAGGTTCAGGCAAGACAATTGTTATGGCGATGCTTATAGCGTGGCAGGTAATAAACAAAATCACATATCCCCAGGACACGAGATTTTCAAAAAATATCTTTGTTGTCGCTCCTGGCTTAACTGTCAAGAGCCGTCTTCAGGTTTTATTGCCTTCTGGCAAGAATAATTATTATGAGGAATTCAACATTGTCCCTGTGGCATTGCTGGACAAACTCCGTCAGGGGAAAGTTCTTATCAGAAACTGGCATACCCTTAATTGGGAAACCGAAGAAAAACTGGCAAAGAAAAAGAGCGTTGATAAAAGGGGAGCAAAGAGCAATGAAGCTTATGTTCGTGAAGTAATGGGAGAAATGGCAAGCGCACAAAATATTGTTGTCATTAATGACGAAGCCCATCATGCATGGCGCATACCTGCTGAATCAAAAATAAAGGGGGTAAGCAAAGATGAAATTGATGAAGCGACTAAATGGATTGGAGGGCTGGACAGAATTCATAAAACAAGAGGGATTTTAAACTGCTATGATTTTTCAGCGACCCCTTTTGCGCCTTCAGGCAAGAAAAGCTCGGAAGAGGCTCTGTTTAACTGGATTGTCAGCGATTTTGGGCTCAATGACGCTATAGAGTCAGGTCTGGTAAAAACACCACGTGTTGTAGTAAGGGATGACGGTAAGCTGACAAAGGATTATAAGTCACGTCTTTATCATATCTACAATGACCCTGATGTTAAAGATGACTTAAGCAGAAAAGCAGAGGAACACGAAACACTTCCTGACCTTGTAATAAATGGTTATTATCTGCTCGGGAAAGACTGGCTCGAGACAGCAAAAAAATGGACGGATTCGAAATTTCCAACTCCGCCAGTAATGATCACTGTTGCGAACAGGACAGAGACTGCTGCAAGAGTACATTATGCTTTTGAACATAAAAAGGTTCGTATTGACGAACTATGCATTCCTGAACAAATACTTCATATAGATTCAAAGGTTCTTGAAATAGCTGAATCGCAGGAAGAAGCGAGCCCGGTTGAAGAAAATGCATATGAAGAAGAACAGAATGATGAACCTGTAAAAAAACTTTCTAAAAAAGAGCAGGCTGAACTCTTAAGAAAAACTGTTGATACTGTAGGGCAAGTCGGCAAGGAAGGCGAGCATATTCAGAAAGTGATTTCTGTCGGGATGCTTTCCGAGGGATGGGATGCCAAGACCGTTACACATATTATGGGTCTTCGTGCGTTTTCGAGCCAGTTGCTTTGTGAACAGGTTGTCGGCAGAGGATTAAGGAGAACTTCATATGAGGTTAATCAAAAGACAGGTCTGTTTGATGCTGAATACGTAAATATATTTGGAGTGCCTTTTACTTTTTTACCTCATGAGTCAACTGACGGACCGCCCCCACCGCCTCCGCCCCCAAAGACCAAGATTGAACCTATTAAAGAGAAACAACGATATGAAATCAGATGGCCGAATATTATACGGATAAACCACTCATATAAACCTACGCTAATGTTGGACATTGAAAAGATGAAACCGATAGAGTTGAAAGCATATGACACGGCAAAGCTTGTTGAGATGGCGCCAATATTAGACGGCAAACCTGATATTACAAAAATTTCTGAAATAGACCTTGAAGACCTAGGCAAGAAATTCAGGTTGCAAAAAATAATTTTTGAGACTGCAAGGGATATATACGACCAGATGAATCCGACATGGAAAGGAAACAAAGAATTTCTGCTGACCCAACTTATAAGAATTGTAGAAAAATTTATTGTATCCGACAAAATCAGTATCGAACCGCCTCTTTTTTATCAGGATGATATTAAACGCAGAATCTTGATTCTTTTGAATATGTCCAAAATAGTTCAACATATCTGGGAAGCGATCAGATGTGAAAATACGGAATCCCTCGATCCGATATTTGACAGCGACAACCCCATCCGCTCGACTGGTGACATGCGTACATGGTACACAGGAAAACCATGTTCATACACTAAGAAATCTCATATCAATTTTTGTGTTTTCGACAGCACATGGGAAGCGAGCGAGGCATTCGAACTCGACCGTAATCAGAATGTGTCAGCATGGGTTAAAAATGATCACTTGGGCTTCGAGATTCTTTATATCTTTGAAGGCATAGTTCATAAATACAGGCCTGATTTTATAATCTGCTTAAAAACCGGCGATTTCCTTATTCTCGAAATAAAAGGGCAGGATACGCCAAAAGATAAAACAAAACGCAATTTTCTGGATGAATGGGTACGGGCGGTTAATGCTCACGGAGGATTTGGAAAGTGGCTGTGGGCAGTTTCGAAAGACCCTGCTGATATCGAGATGATTTTACAGAAATCCTAATCGAATAAAATCAAAACAAGCGAATGTGTTTTTTACAGCACAATTACACGCATTTTTTCTACAGGCCGTACTAAACATTTAATATCTTATAGATGATATGCAACAATCAACCTCTAACTCCCCCCGTAAAACTTCTGGAGCAGGAAGAGTTTTTACATTTTTTCAGGTGCGCTCAGCCCCAGAATCTCAAAACCGTCGCGAAGCACGATCCTTATTGCCTCGC
>CAZBSJ010000107.1:0-6269 GCA_964494165.1 uncultured Nitrospiraceae bacterium | reverse complement strand
CATAAAGAGCTGAGCCATAGACCTCTGATGTCGAAATATGTATGTATCTTTCAATCCGTGAGGCATGCTTCAGCACTGCATTCATCACTGATTGTGTGCCAAGAACATCAGTTGTAAAAAAAATCCTGTTTTGATATAAAGATCTTGCAACATGAGTCTCTGCTGCAAAATGCACGACTATATCAGACCTGCCGACAAGATCGCTTGTAAGGTCAAGATTATTAATATCCCCATACCAGAATTCAAATCTATCAGAGCCTCTTACCTTTGTATCTATATGCTCTATATCACCGGCATAAGTCAAAGCATCAACAACTACAATTCGATATTCTGGGTATTTATGGAAAATATAATTTACAAAATTACTGCCAATAAACCCAGCCCCACCGGTGATAAGCATTATCTTTGTTTTTTTCATCATCCTACCTCAATATATTTTTATTAATTTATGATTACTCATTATAACAAATGCTTTTAATTTTGAAAGATTTAACGATTCCTACGATTAACAATATAGATTTCTACATAACCAATTTTTCTAACCATCTGAAAATCTGAAAGATATTCTGCCTGAATAGTTTCCGGAACAGAACGCGTAAGCACAGCTTTAAACTGCTCCAAAACCTTTGGGGTAATATTATAAATAAAAGGACGTTTTTCAGAAAAAGTATTTGTTAGCGAATACCAGCCTGGCTCCTTCAAGATATAATACGGTAATGGCGATTTATTACCATATGGCCAATATAGAATAAAAGGGTTATCCAACAGATTTATCACTTCAGCAGAGTCCCGAATCCCATAATCATATAGAGTACGAGCAACCGCATAATTAAACGACAAGTATGACTTTTCATCGTGCAGACGTGACATTGCCTTATTTAATTGCAGCAAAGACATGATGATTAATATGACAAAAACTAGAGCTAAAATTTCCTTTTTGTTATTAATAAGCCTCCCCAATAATATTGCAATAATAATGAATGAAATACTTGCAGGTATTACAGAAAAATAATATGGAAGCGGCTGCCTGAGTGAAATCGGTATTAGCAATAATAAATTTAGAACGAGCAATGCTGCTAAGCGTCTGCGCAATATATAATTAAAAAATTGTTGTTTTGATACCCTGCCAATTACTTCCAATATTCCCCAAGAAATAGCCGGCGTCAAAATATAAATCATAACTGTAGAAATATATCCTTGAAACCATATAGGCAAAATTACATGCTTATTTTTGAAAACATATGCTACTGTTGAAGGCATTTGACGAAATTGGGTTGCATTCATAAGAAAATTCGTTTCGCCAGTAATCAACGTAAGATAGTATTTTGATGCGTTCTGAAAAGGGATATGACCAGCCTTCAATGCAAATATTATTTCTGGAATAAGGCCTACAATTAACCCAACAATACAAATTTGGGCATTACGCCATCGTTCTCTCCATGGTGCCGGGTTAACAAACAACAAAAAAATAATGGCCAAAGGCACAATACTTTGCAAAAAACTGTATCGCAGATTACAACTCAACCCGCCAAACATACTTGCTAGGAAAAGAGATCGTTGTGAGCGGTCTTGATCGAAACTCACCATAATAAGCGGAATAACCATTGCCAATGCTGCCATATCTGGCAAAGGGGTAGCAGCTGCGAGCAAAAATTTATATGAAGTGGCAGTAATTAAGCACGCAAAAATCCCTGCCCAATATGTTTCAGCTGCCCTTGATGAACTGATCCAGACAAAAAAAAGAACAAGGGCAAAAGACAAAAGAGTTAGAAAGCGCCCTGCTGACATGTAATCTAAGCCTAATAAATGCAAAAAGTTCAAAATTATTGGATATCCTGCCGGGACTACGACATTTGTTGAGCTGCCTATTCCGTTTTCCATGTCTTCTAGTGCCATCCAGACATGACCAAAAAAATCATTTATTATTAGATACTGGGTCGTAAAGAATAAATAACTACCATAAATAAGCACAGCACTCATCGAAACAACAAATGGGAACCAAACATTCATAGGATTGGTCAAAAATAGTCGGAACTTATCACCCACTTTTTTCTCCTATCAGAATAATATGTGGAGCAAAATCGGAATGTCTGACATCAATTGTTCGGGAGGAAAAACCTTGTTCAATTAGTAGTTTTTCCCAGTCTGGCAGAGAGCGATAATATCCAGCCTTTCCTTTTGTAATATTAGCGAAATATGTTAACGTGTCAAATATATAATTGTAAGTATATTTCCATATAGGTTTAGTTCCCACCTCTTTAATTATGATTCTCCCCCCTTCAGCAAGTTTTTCAAATGCAAGGCTTAGCATAAGTCTCTGTGTGTCGAAGTCCATATGATGCAATACATCAATAAATGTGATGGCTGATAATTGTTTCTCAACCTTCATGGTCATAAAATTTTCAATACTAAAATATATTTTATCCTCAATACCAAGTTCTTTACAAACTTCATATCCCAAATCAATACGTCGCTGATCTATTTCAATTCCCAAAAGGCGCAGGTCAATATTTTTTTTGCCGAGCGAAACCCATTGTAAAAACAACCCGGCACCACATCCTATATCTGCAATTAATCCCTTTTCAGGCAACAACCTTTCAATATCTAAAAGAGGACACAATGCCATTCTGATTGCGGCATAAACTCCTTTACATGGAGCTACCATATAATATGCTTTTGTAATCTGCTGATAGCGCGGATCTAACCTAGAATGGAACCAAATATGCATAATTTATTATTTTCAATTTATAGGCTCTTTGGCAGCAATCACAATATTCCAGCAAAGATATCTTAGCGGCGGCATTATTTTGCAGAGAAACTGTTCAGTTTTTATTAAAGGACTAATCCATCTCTGCGTCTTCTGAGTTTCTCGTAAAATTCGCTTCCAGTAACGATCCGTATTAGGATGAATTCTATCAATTAAATAAAATTTAAGAAAAATGACAAGAGAAAGCAACCATGTACACTCATATTGAACATCCTTAAAATGATCACGCATCAATTTGAGGATTCCAAATCCTACAGGGCGTTCATCTTTCGTGCGAACACCCGTCGCCATACGCCGGTATATATTTATCAAAGGGTTATATCTAAGAGGGTCTAAAAAGAATAATGTTCCGTTAGGCTTTAACATCCTGCTTAATTTCTCAATCATCTCTAGTTTATTTTCTACATGGTGCAAGACATTCGCTGCATAAATAACATCATAGTTTTTTTCTCTTATTTTGAAATCTTCTATTGAAGATACGACTCCCTCAGCTTTAAATCCTTCTTTGTATAAAACAGATAAACAATGCTCAACCATTGATTCTGAAATATCCAATGCGGTTACAAATGCTCCCTGTCTTGCAAAATAAATGCTGGCCTCACCTAGGCCACAACCAACATCAAGAACCCTGCGGCCTTGAAGTGGAGGGAGTTTTTTAATTATCCAATGATTTTCTAATGACAGGTAGTGTTCAAAGTCTCCTGAAATATCATAGCTACAGTTTTGGGCCCATAAATCATGGTGAAAACGTTCTTGTTCAATTCGTTTCGTTGACATTGTTAATTTCCACATTTAGACCTTGTTCAATTCTCTCAGTTAAAATGAACATTGGACGATGTTTAGTATCCTCATAAATCCTTGCAAGGTATTCTCCAATAACGCCTAACATTATAAGAGAGAAAAAACCAAAAGTCACAGTTGCTAACAAAAGTGATGCCCAACCAGGCACCATCTTAATTCCATACCACTTCCAGGCAATGAAATTTCCGATAAGATAAGCTAAAAATGGCAAACTCGCAAATAAGGCAAACATATATGACAACTTTAAAGGCCTACTCGACATTGAAATAATACCATCTAACGAAAATTTAATCATTTTAAGTAATGAATATTTGGATTCTCCGGCAACTCTAGGTTGTCGTTCATATTCAATAATCTTTGTTGGTAACCCCATCCAGGATACCAGCCCTCTCAGATACCTGGATTGCTCTGGCAGGTTTTTAAGTATCACAGTTGCTCTTTTACTCAAAAGTCTAAAATCACCTATATCTAAAGGCAACCTTACAGGAGAAAGAAAATTAATTAATCGATAAAACAAAAATGCAGTGCTCCGTTTAAAAACATTTTCACCCTTACGCCTTTTCCTTTTAGCTAATACTATATCTGCGCCTTCTTGCCATACAGAAATCATCTGCTCAATTATCTCTGGAGGATCCTGGAGGTCAGCATCCATCGTTACTATTGCGTCACCTTTAACATGCTGGTATCCACATGTTAAAGCTGTCTGATGACCAAAGTTACGTGCAAAACGAAACCCTCTGATATAATGGCGCAATTTGGCTACATCCTTTATTATCTGCCAAGAATTATCTGAACTTCCGTCATCAATAAGCAAAACTTCTATATTAAAAAAATTCTCAAACCTTTTTTGCAAATCATCCATGCGTGAAAACAACTCAGAAAGAACTTTTTCTTCATTAAAAATTGGGATAATAATCGACAAAAGGTTTTTTTTGTTTTCCTGTTTCATACTTATTTGATCTATTTTCTCTTACAATTTTAAACCCATAGTAATGTCAAAATATTTTATACTAAAACCTATCTTATCATAAAAGTTCATTGCTGATATATTGTTTATCTGTGTTCTAACAGTAACTGTTTTAACTCCATTTTCTCTAAACCATTTCAAAGCTTTAAGAATAAGATTTCTCCCTAGCCCCCTTTTTCGTGCTTTACTAACAACACCAATAAGAGTTATGGTGCCATTATTTTTAGCAAGTTTTTTACAGGCAATAACCCCGCAGCCCTCTACAAGAAATGTTTTCATAGTCTTATTCTGCAGCGTGTTCTGAACCCATGCCTGATAAACCTTATCAGCTTCTTTTTTTGTAAAAAAAGGATCATTATAAAAACGGCTTTTCCTAAAAAGTCCTTTTACCATTGATTTAAGCATTGGTGCATCTTTCAATGTTGCTTCTCTCCACTGAAACTCAAAACTTGAAACTTGTTTGCCCAAAAGATTCATCTCAGCTAAAAATTTGCTATCCAATTTTGCTTCCCATACGCATCCAATATCTGTAATATAAAATCCGTGTTTCTCAAGAAGCTGTACATCCTCTATCTTCTTAAAAATTATTCGGGCAGTAAGATATTTATATTCCTCTTTACGGGCTTTTTGGATAAGCTTTTTACATTCATTTTTCAGGGGAACTTTAGTTAATCTGCCAATTTTACGTTTAAAAAATTTGCTGTCCCATACGAGTTCAATAATCAAATTAATTTCTCTCTTACTATATAGATCGGCCTTGCCTGCACTTCCTGATAAACTCTACCAATATACTCACCGATAATCCCGAGGATTAAAAGCTGAACTCCGCCAACAAAAAGTACTGCTACAATAATCGAGGCATAACCGAGAATCGGTATTCCTAAAAATATTTTTTTATAAATAAAAAAAGAACCAAAAAACAGTCCGACACATGCACTTAAAAGTCCAAGATACGTAGCTAACCTTAGCGGAAAAGTCGAAAAAGATGTTATTGCATTAAACGCAAGACTGAAAAGCTTTATGATGTTATACTTTGTCATTCCATGCATACGCGGCGCATGTTCAACTTCCTGAACTGCCGTTTTAAACCCGGTCCAGGCTATCATTCCATGGATAAATCTAGCCCTCTCTCTCATCCCATTAAGGACATCCAGAACCTGCCTGTCGAATATTCTCAGCAATGTCTGATTTCGAGGGATATTTAAACCTGAAAGGCTGTTTATAAGCCACCAGAAGATATACGATGTAATACGCTTCAGCATAGAATCCTTTTTCTGTTTTCTTATGCCATAAACAAGCTCATAGCCCTCTTTAAGCTTGTTCAACAATTTTGGTATTTCCTCAGGAGGGTCCTGGAGATCTCCATCCATTAAAATAATGGTCATTCCTTCTGCATGATCAAGCCCTGCTGTTATTGCTATGTGATGCCCGAAATTCCTCGAAAAGCTTACCCCTTTAATTCTCTGGTCTTTTTCATGCAATTCCCTTATAATTTGCCAGCTTTTGTCTGTGCTCCCATCGTCGACGAAAATAATTTCATGAGTATCAATGCTATCCATTACAGAAGCAAGCCGGCGGGATAACTCTGCTATGTTTTCCTCTTCATTAAAAACAGGGATAATTATAGAGAACGTTGGACTTTTTTGGGATATCATTGCTCTTCCTGATCTTGCTGTTTAGTTTTATTGCTTTTCTCATCCTCAATCTTCGCTTCTAATTCGATAATTTTTTCCT
>CAZBSJ010000106.1:0-6277 GCA_964494165.1 uncultured Nitrospiraceae bacterium | reverse complement strand
TCATCACTGCCCCTGTGCCTGCAGATGTAACCATTCTTACATAACGGGCAAGATAGCCTTTTGTTATCTTGGGCTTCGGCGGCTTCCACTTGCTGAGCCGCTTCTTTATTTCATCGTCGGACAAAAGCACATCCACTTTTCTCTTTGTTATGTCAATGCTTATCCTGTCACCGTCTTTAATAACAGCTATGACCCCGCCTTCCATTGCCTCAGGGGATATGTGGCCGATGCACGGGCCTCTCGTGCCGCCGGAAAACCTTCCGTCTGTTATTAATGCAACGGATTCGCTGAGCCCCATGCCGGCAATGGTTGCTGTAGGAGAAAGCATCTCTCTCATGCCTGGCCCGCCTTTTGGTCCCTCGTACCTGATGACAACTATGTCTCCTGCCTTAATCTTTCCTGCGAGTATGGCCTTCATGCCTTCTTCTTCTGAATTAAATACCTTAGCCTTGCCCTCAAACTTCATCATATTCTTGGTCACTGCAGTCTGTTTGACAACAGCGCCTGCAGGCGCAATATTGCCTCTCATGATTGCAATTCCGCCCTCTTTATGATAAGGCTTATTAACTGACCTTATGACATCTTCATCCATAATCACTGCAGAGTCGGCTATCTCATATACCTTTTTGCCGCTCACTGTAATGTTATTTTTCAGATTTCTTCTAAGCCTCTTCATTAAGGCTGGAATTCCGCCGGCCCAGTCAAGGTCTTCGAGGTAATGAGCGCCGCCTGGAAGCATATTAGCAAGATGCGGTGTCTTTTTACTAAGCACATCGAATGTCTCCAACGGAAGTTCGATGCCTGCGTCATGCGCAATTGCAGGGATATGGAGCACTGTATTCGTCGAACCACCCAATGCAAGGTCTACCATAATCGCATTCTCAAATGCCGCCCTGGTCATTATCTTTCTGGGAGTTACATTGTTTTTTACCAAATCAACTATGCGCGCACCGCTTGCGAATGCAATCCTTCTCTTGTCCGCAGACACAGCAAGAGCAGTAGCGCATTTTGGAAGGCTCATGCCTAATGTCTCAGTAACGCATGCCATAGTATTTGCAGTGTACATACCCTGGCATGAACCAGCGCCAGGACATGCGCACATCTCCAATGCCTCGAGCTCATCAGACTTTATTAAGCCCCTTTTATATTTGCCGACAGCCTCAAATGTATCACTCGTAAGATTTAATCTTCTTCCCCTGTAACGGCCTGAGATCATAGGCCCGGCTGTAACAATTATCGAAGGGATATTTATCCTTGCAGCTGCCATAAGCATTCCGGGAGTGATCTTATCGCAGTTGGTAAGAAGCACAAGTCCGTCAAACTGGTGTGCCTGAGCAACAGTCTCTACCATATCCGCAATCAATTCCCTTGAAGGCAATGAATAATGCATACCTGAATGCCCCATTGCAATGCCGTCGCATATTCCGGGGATGCCGAAAAAGAAAGGATATCCTCCGCCTGTATGTATGCCCTTTTCTATGAACCTTTCGAGGTCCCGCATACCGATATGTCCCGGAATGATATCAGTAAAACTAGTTGCAACGCCGATGAATGGTTTGCGCATCTCAGTTTTTGGAATGCCCGTGGCATATAGCAGAGCCCTGTGCGGAACGCGTTCAAGACCTTCCTTTATTGTCTTGCTTCTCATAAGAAAAAATCCCCCTTTCTTTCAAAAATTACAGGTTAAGAATTATGAGTTAAAAGTTAAGAATAAAAAATCTGTTAATTTTTAACTTATAACTTCAAACTTTTAACTTTTTTAATTTAACGAATGGCTTTTCTTATATTCTCTTATGAGCTCAGCCATCCTGTCTTTTTTAACCAGTTTTAACTTCTGGATTCTTTTCCTTTCAACCTCTTCTTCAGGAGTCAGATGCATCTTTTTGTCAATCTCCGCAAGTATTCCTTCCAGTTGCTTATGTTCAGATCCAAGTTGCTTATACTCATTGCTCTCCTTAAAAAGAATCTCTGCGATTTCTTGCTCTTTCATCTCACTTTTCCTCCTTTTTAGTTATATTGTCTGCAAGTTTATATGAATTCTCAATACAATCATTGACGCTTATGCCTCTAAAGGCATTTCCTGTTATGTAAAGGTCGCTGTATTTTAATAATATCTCATCAATCTTTTTAAGCCTGTTGTCGTGACCTATATTATACTGCGGAATCGCCTTTTCATGCCTGAATACGCGTATAAAATCAGGCTGGACCTTAATGCCCATGATATGCCTCAACTCTCCTGAGACCATGTCAATCAGCCTGTTGTCTTCCTGCATTGCAAGTTCAGATGCCCTTGCCCCGCCTACCATAGTTCTTAAAAGCACATGTCCTTCAGGCGCCCTGTTAGGGAATATGCTCGAATCCCACAAAGTTCCCAAAATCTTTCTGTTTTCCCTGTTAGGGATGAGAAAGCCAAAACCATTCAGATTGTTCGCAATCTTTTCTTTCTTATAACCAAAGCATATTACAGATACCGAAGGATATGGTATTTCCCCTATGGCTGTGGACAAGGGTTTATCAAGATTTTTTAACATATCTGAAGCCGCATATGCAGGCACAGCCAGAACGAGAACCTCAGCCTCAATCACTGTGCCGTCAGCAAGATGAACAGAATACCCGCCTCCCTTTTTCTCGACTGAAACCACCTTGCTCACAATCCTCAGTCTGTTTTTGAGCGAATCCTTAAGGGAGTTAATAAGCATGCCCATCCCGTCATAAAAAGAGGTAAGAACACCTCCGGGCCCAGCGCCTACTTTGTCACCGCCTGTTTTTTTGGCCTGCATCTGTAATTTTATCATTCCCCTGATAAGGCTTCCGTATTTCTTTTCAAGCTCATATACCTTTGGAAAGCAGCTTTTAACGCTTAACATTTCAGGATTGCCTGCATAAACCCCTGATGCCATCGGATCAATAAGTTTTTCATACGCCTCTTTTCCCAGTCTTCTTTTGGCGAATTCAGCAAGGGTTTCATCATTGGCGCCCTTTGGAGCAACCATTTCATACAGAATTCTTAACCGTCCAAAAAGGCTCAGCAGGTTGGAAGAAAAAAACGCCGGAGGAGATTCAGGCAGAAGATGGAGCTTGTTATCAGAAAAGATAAATCTTTTTCTTGCAGCATCGCTGCTTCTCAAAGGATTAAGTGAAAGCTTGCCTGAAAGCTGAAGGGTCTTTGGCTTATTGTCCAGGAAACCGTTAACTCCGCCCTCGCAGAGAAAACCGTTTGCCTTTTCTGTCCAGATCTTGCCGCCGGGCTTTTTCTCAGCCTCTAATACCGTTACATCTGCCGACGGCTCTTGTTCGAGGATTGCGTATGCTAAAGAAAGACCGGAAATGCCTCCGCCAACTATAACTATTCTGCCCAACTCAGCTCCTTAGCTTTTTTTATAATTATATCTCTTAAGGCCTCTATAAAAAAGGGGTGAGTATTCAATGACTCAACTCGTCTCATATAGATACCGAGATTGTCAGCCATCTGCTTATATAATATATCAATTTCATAAAGCGTCTCAATATGGTCTGAAACAAAACTTATTGGGACTACAAGAACGTTTTTAACATCTTTCTGGGCAAGATCCCTTAGCTTGTCTTCTGTTGTCGGTTCAAGCCATCTAACAGGTCCGGTCTTTGACTGGTAGCTCAGATGCCATTCAAAAGGAATTTGTTTTGCTATCTCCTGAATAGTTCCCTTAATCTGGTCAACATAAGGGTCACCGTCATCAATGAACTTCTGAGGGAGGCTGTGTGCGCTGTAAAGAAGATGCACATTGGTAGCTTGGCCGAAAGACTCGGCCCCTTTTCTAATTAATTCAACAAGGGCATTTATATATTTGGGATGATCGAACCATGAGGTGATGCCGGATATCTCAATCGGATATTCAGAGGCTGCCTCTGTGAGTCTGGACATGGATGAGCCTGATGTCGCTACAGAATACTGGGGATAGAGATTCAATGCTATGAGTTTTTTTATTCCTGCATTATATATCTCAGGCATGACCTCTTCTATCAGCGGATGCCAGTAGCGCATACCCACAAAAACTTTAAACGGCTGTGAACAGTGAACAGTAGAGAGTGAATAGTTGTTTACTGTTGACTGACAACTGACAACTGACGACTGCTTGAGCGCTTCTTCAAGGGCTTTTGCCTGCGCAGAAGTAATATCAAGTATCGGGGACTTGCCTCCGATCAGGCTGTAAAGTCTGCGTGTTTTTCCGGATCTTAAGGCGGATATAAGACAAGCCAGCGGTTTCTGCATAAAAGAAGGGCCAAGGCGGATGATCTTTCTGTCTGAGAACAGATTATAAAGAAACGGCTTAACAGCCTGCATTGAATCAGGCCCGCCGAGATTTAAAAGGATGACGCCTATGGTTTCATTTTCTTTCGTATCCCGCAATATCGGCCCTCATATCAGGACTGCAAAGTGTGGATTTAAACTTACTACATTGCTTTATTAGAAAATTATCTGTTTTATTTATGCTCTGCTAAATTTGTGCACAGCCTCGACCATGGCAATTGCATTCTCAACAGGGGTCTCAGGCAAAATTCCATGCCCCAGATTAAAGATATGACCTTTTGCAGTCTCTGCCTTTGTCAATATATCCTTAACCTTTTCTTCTATCTGTTCTTTGGGCAGAAAGAGCGAGCACGGGTCTAAATTTCCCTGCACAACAACCTTTTTCCCCAGTTTTTTGACTGCATCGCCCATGTCTATGCGCCAGTCAATGCCTATGACATCCGCGCCTGATTTCTTTACATCCTTAATTATACCAGCGCAGTCATTTGCAAAATAGATAACAGGCACCCCCTTATGCAGTTTTTTAAGCGTAGTTACTATCTTCTTTACATAAGGCAGCTCGAATTCTTTATAATCTGTCGGCGCAAGTATGCCTGCCCATGAATCAAATATCTGGACTGCCTGAGCGCCGGCATTTATCTGTGCAGAGAGGTATGAAATTACGGTCTTTGTGAGCTTCTTCATTAGGTACTGGTATAAGCCGGGATTCTGAAACATCATCCTCTTTGTGTTCAGGAAATTTTTCGAGCTTCCGCCCTCAATCATATAAGTTGCTAAGGTAAAAGGCGCTCCTGAAAAACCTATCAGAGGAACTTTTATTTCCCTTCTTAATATCTTTATTGTATTAAGCACAAAAGGCATGGAGTCTTCAGTATCAGGTACTATCAGCTTGTCAATCGCTGATTTTGTCCTTATTGGTTCACCTAGTACCGGCCCTTTCTTATCTGAAAATTCCAGATGCATGCCCATTGCCTCAACAGGTATGAGGATGTCAGAGAAAAGGATAGCTGCGTCTACTCCAAGTATGTCTAGCGGCTGGATGGTAACCTTTGCAGCAAGCTCAGGCGTCTTGCACAAGGTCAGAAAATCAACCTGACCGCGAACCTCCTGATATTGAGGAAGATACCTCCCTGCCTGACGCATAAGCCAGACCGGAGTATATTCTACTTTTTCACCACGACATGCCTTTAGAAAAGTATCGTTCATTTATTCCCCCCGTGCGTACTTACTGTTTTCTTCTTCATCTTAACCGGCAGATATCCGCAGAAAGGCTCTTCTTCCAGATAATCGCCGTGAACAGAATATGATCTTGCCCTGCATCCTCCGCATACATTGACATATTCGCATGAACCGCATTTGCCTTTGTATTTCTTGAAGTCGCGCAGTTCTTTGAAAAGCTCTGAATTCTCCCATATATCTTTAAAAGACTGTTTTCTTATATTCCCTGCTGGCTTCGGGAAATAGCTGCAGGGCAAAACATTCCCGTCAACATCGATAAGACAGATAAGTTGTCCGGCAATACAACCCTTTGAGCCACCTGTAGAAAACTTTAATGTCCTGCGTTCGAATTTAGCGCCCTCTTCTTTTGATTTCTGCAAGACAATCCTGTAATAATGCGGAGCGCATGTCGGCCTCACAAGCATGTCTTTCTCATCTTTTTCCATCTGATAATGCCATTCAAGTATCTCTTCATAAGCCTCTTTTGAGATAAGCTCGTTCATTATCTCCTCGCCCCTTCCTGTAGGCACTATCATGAACATATACCAGGCGGTTGCGCCCAGTTCTTTTGCAAGCTTATATACTTTGGGGATCTCTTCCTGATTTCTTTTTGTAAAAGAGGAATTTATGATAAACTCAATGCCGTATTCCTTAAAAAGTCTGGCCGCATTTATCGTGCCTGAAAAAGCGCCTTTTTGGCTCCTGAAGTCATCATGGACAGATTCATTCGAGCCGTCAAGACTGAGAGATACTATTCTGATGCCTGATTCC
>CAZBSJ010000105.1:0-6385 GCA_964494165.1 uncultured Nitrospiraceae bacterium | reverse complement strand
CTCGACAGAGAAGTGATGCATCTGAGGGATTCATTGATTACGAAATACGCAGAACTGGTTTATTACGGCTACTGGTTCTCACCTGAGCGCAGGATGCTCCAGATGCTGATTGACGAGATTCAGAAGGCTGTGACAGGCACTGTAAGGCTCAAACTTTACAAGGGTAACTGCTTTGTAGTAGGCAGAAAATCTCCAAAGTCTTTGTATCATCCAGAACTTGCGACTTTTGAAGCTGAGAAGGTATACGATCAGAAAGATGCTGAAGGGTTTATAAAACTTAATGCGCTGAGACTTAAAGTCGAGAAACTTCTGCAAAGGAATAGAAAATAGATGTCTGACCCAAGATACTGGGTTGCCTTAACAGAGGTTCCTGAGATAGGCCCTGTTACTGCCAGAAAACTGCTTGCAATCTATAAAAAGCCGGAGGCAATATTTAATGCGCCATATAAAGAGCTTTCAGCAATTCGTGGTGTCGGCGCAAATAAGGCAAAAAACATAAAAGAATACTCAGGGTTTAAGAATATAGAGACGCAGCTTAAGGTTCTCGAAAGCAAGGGGATAAGGATTGTTGCAATCAATGACAAAGAATATCCCGAGTCTTTAAAAAATACTGAGGGCTCTCCTGTTATTTTTTATGCAAAAGGGATAATGCAGAAGGAAGACAGGTATGCTGTTGCAGTCGTAGGTTCAAGAAGATACAGCCCGTACGGCAAATTAGCAGCCGAGAAACTTTCGGCAGAGCTTGCATCAATGGGATTTACGATAGTGAGCGGAATGGCACGGGGGATTGATACATTGGCACATGCCTCTGCAATTAAATCAGGAGGAAGAAGCATCGCTGTTTTAGGTTCTGGCATAGATGTCCCGTATCCTCCTGAGAACAAGGGATTGATGGAGAAGATATCACTCTCAGGATGCGTTATCAGTGAATTCCCGCTCGGGACAAAACCTGATAAGGAAAACTTTCCAAGGAGAAACAGGATCATAAGCGGATTGTCTCTCGGAGTCTTGGTTGTTGAGGCAACCGCTGACAGCGGTTCATTGATAACAGCAGGTTATGCGGCAGATCAGGGAAGGGAGGTCTTTGCTGTCCCAGGAAACATTAATTCAAAGAATTCTATCGGCACAAATGCATTAATAAAAAAAGGGGCAAAGCTTGTGCAGAACGCAGAGGACGTAATCATGGAGCTTGCGCCTGTATTAAAAGGTTTTATTAAGATGAAGGAAAAATCAAATATAGAACTTTCAGTTGACGAACAGCGACTTTGTGATATAATGACGGCAGAACCAAAACATGTTGATCTGCTCTCAAGGGAAAGCAGTATGTCTGCATCCAGGGTTCTCGGAATTCTTCTTGGCCTTGAATTAAAGGGAGTCGCAAAACAGGCAGAAGGCAAGAAGTTTTTTCTTTCTTGAAATTAATGAATTTACGGGAGGTATTTTACTAAATGAGTTCGGTAGTAATAGTCGAGTCTCCGGCAAAATCAAAGACGATAAGCAAGATCCTTGGTAAAGGATTTACTGTGAAGGCATCCATAGGGCATATAAAAGACCTGCCCAAGAAAAAACTCGGCGTAGAGGTGGATAAAAACTTTAAGCCGGAATACATAACAATCCCCGGAAAAGAAAAAGTAATAAAAGAGCTGAAACAGACTGCAAAAAAAGCGGATAAGGTATACCTTGCGACAGACCCTGACAGGGAAGGCGAGGCAATAGCATGGCACATTGCCGAGGTTATAAGCAAAGCTTCAGATAACGTGTACAGGATTATATTCAATGAGATTACAGAGCGGGCTGTTAAGGATGCTATTAAAAACCCAAAGCGCATAGATTCGAATAAGGTCGATGCCCAGCAGGCAAGAAGGATACTTGACAGGCTTGTGGGATACGGACTGAGTCCGTTGCTGTGGAAAAAAGTCAGAAGGGGATTGAGTGCCGGAAGGGTACAGTCAGTTGCTGTAAAACTCGTAGTTGACAGAGAGCGTGAGATATCAGCCTTTAAGAAGGAAGAATACTGGTCTATAAATGCATTTCTCGAAGGTTCGAAGGCCCCTAAATTCTGGGCAAAACTTTCAAAATTAACCCAGAAGCCGGAAGAAGAAGGCAAATTCCTGATACCTAATAAAGATATCGCTGATTCTGTTTCGACTGAGCTTAAGGACAAAAACTTTGTCCTTAAAAAAATCGAGAAGAAACTCAAAAAGAGAACGCCTTATCCGCCTTTTATAACAAGCACACTTCAGCAGGCTGCTGCAAGAGAATTAAGGTTTACGGCAAAAAAGACAATGGTTGTTGCTCAGCAGTTATATGAAGGAATAGAAATAGGCAAAGAGGGGTCTGTTGGTTTAATAACCTATATGAGAACAGATTCGCTGAGGATCGCCCCTGAGGCGCAGGAATGGGCAAGGAAATTTATTTCAAAAAACTTCGGAAAGGAATATGTCCCTGAAAAGCCGCCTGTTTACAAGAGCAAGGCATCAGCGCAGGATGCTCATGAAGCTATCAGGCCGACATATGAAGACAAAAAGCCTGAAGACATAAAGCAGTATCTGTCAAAGGAGCAGCTCGCTCTATACACTCTTATATGGAAACGCTTTTTATCCAGCCAGATGGCTCCTGCACAGCTTGACCAGACCACTTTCATTATTGAGGCGTCAGACAAGAAAACAGCTTTTGCTGAGATGCGTGCATCAGGCACTGTGATTCGTTTTGACGGCTTCATGACATTATATACAGAAACCAAGGATGAATCAGATGACGATGAAGAAGGAATTCTTCCTGCTTTAAAAGAAGGAGAAAAACTTAAGCTTATCGAACTTCAGCCCAAACAGCATTTTACCCAGCCTCCGCCTCGATATACTGAGGCAACACTTGTGAAAATGCTTGAAGAAAAAGGCATCGGAAGGCCCAGCACTTATGCAGCTATTCTTTCGACGATACAGGACAGGAAATATGTAGATAAAATAGAAGGCAGATTCTCGCCGTCTGAATTAGGGGTAGTGGTCAATGACCTCTTGGTAGAAAAATTCCCTGAGCTGATAGACATGGATTTCACCGCAAAGATGGAAGATGAGCTTGACAGGGTAGAAGAAGGAAAGATGAAATGGGTCAGGGTCGTAAAGGATTTCTATAAACCATTTAAAAAGGATCTTAAAGATGCGACAAAGACGCTTGGAAGGGTAAAACCCGAGGACATCCCTACGGACCAGACATGTGAAAAATGCGGCAAACCAATGGTTATCAGATGGGGCAGGCACGGAAGATTTATGGCGTGCTCAGGCTTTCCTGAATGCAAAAACACAAAACAACTCGAGGATGGCACTCAGAAACCCGAAAATGTGCCGACAGATGAAAAGTGCCCGAAGTGCGGTTCGCCAATGGTTCTTAAGGCTGGCAGGTACGGTAAATTCCTTGCATGTTCAGGATACCCTGAATGCAAGAGCACCAAACCTTTAAGCATAGGCATTAAGTGTCCTGAAGACGGCGGCGACCTTATTCAAAGGCGCTCAAAAAGGGGCAAGCTGTTCTGGAGCTGCAGCAACTATCCCAATTGCAAATTCGCATCATGGTATAAGCCTGTTCCGCAGAAATGCCCGCAGTGCGGCGCGGAATTCTTGTTCGAAAAGCGCGACAAGAGCGGAAAGGTAACGCTTCAGTGCCATAAAAAGGACTGCGGATACAAGGAAGTAATCGACGCTGCAGGCTCAGAAGAGGCTAAGGCTTAAATAGACAAGCCCTTAATCATAGGGATTGGCGGAAGCCGGAGCGGTTCAGGAAAAACCTCTGTTGCGGTAAAACTGATCGAGAATCTTTCCAAAGAAAATGCCTGGGCTGCAATCAAATATACAAAGACAGCGGTCTATTCCTCAATAATCGACACGCCGGAGATAATATCCCAGGAAGACAAGGATACAGGAAGGCTTCTGAGAGCCGGAGCCAAAAAGGTTTTATGGGTCCAGTCTTCTTCTGAAATGCTTAAAGATATCCTGCCCTTAGCAGTTGAAAGACTGTCAGACCATAAAGGGATTGTCGTTGAAGGCAACAGTGCAATTGAGTTTTTAAGACCTGATATAGTAATATTTGTATTTGGGAGAGGCAGCGAGTCTTTGAAGAAAAGCGCTGTTAATGTTCTGAACATGGCAGATATTATCTTGTTCCTAGAAGAACCAAGAACAGATTTGCCGGAAAAAGCTAAAAAAATCAAAATAGCCTTTCCTTTGACCACGGAACTGGATGGGTTTTTAAATTACATTCGGGGAGCTTAATTAACAATATGGATGAAAAAGTTAAAAAGGAGATAGAAAAAAGGGTTGGCAGAGGCAGTCTCACCTGTGCCGAGGCAAGGAAGATTGCAGAGGACCTCGGGGTTTCATATAAGGTTATTCGTGAAACTGCAGATAAGCTTAAGATCAAGATAACTGACTGCGCCCTTGGGTGTTTCTGATGGGAATAATTTCTTTTGAACTTGCCCTGACATTTTATTTCGCTGCGACAATAATCAGCATTATCGAACTCTTTAAAGGCTCCAAAATAACAGAGAAGATAATGTTTGTGCTGGTTATATTCGGCTTTGCACTTCACACAATAAGCATTGTTTACAGGTATGCAGTCGGCGGCCAAATACCGATATCAAGCCCTCATGAGGCAACGTCATTTTTTTCATGGTGTATAGTGCTTTTATTTATTGTTCTTAAATTCAAATATAAGATCGGACTTTTAGGTTCATTTATAATGCCTCTGGTCTTTATTTTAATGCTTTCATCATCGATGCTGCCGCGTGAAATAAAATCTTTAAGCCCTGTTCTCCAGAGTTATTGGCTCGGGATACACACTTTTCTTGCATTTCTTGGCAATGCATCCTTTGCTCTGGCATGTGGCGTAGGAATAATGTATCTTGTGCAGGAACACTATGTAAAATCCAAGCATCCTTCAGGCCTGTTTCAGAGGCTGCCAAGCCTCCAGAGCCTTGATGAGATAATTTACAGGCTGATAACTATTGGTTTCCCGCTGCTCACGCTCGCAATAATAACAGGCGCTTTATGGGCAGAAAACGCCTGGGGAAGTTACTGGAGATGGGATCCACGGGAAGTCTGGTCATTAATCACATGGCTTATTTACGCAATTGTCCTCCATACCCGCCTTATTGCCGGCTGGAGGGGCAGGAAGGCCGCAATATTGTCTGTCATCGGATTTCTTACAATCCTGATTGCGTTTTTCGGCATTAAATTACTCAGAAAAGGTCTGCATGTTTTCCTATGATGAATATATTTGTTGTCGGACTTAATCACAAAACAGCTGATGTTGATGTAAGGGAAAAGCTTGCATTCAACGGCCCCAAACTTGAGGAAGGTTTGCTCAAGATAAAGGATCTTCCTGAGGTAAAGGAGGCTGTTATTATCTCGACCTGCAACAGGGTGGAGATATATTCAAACGTTAAAAATACCGGGAAGGCATATGAATCCATAAAAGACTTTCTGTCCTCATTCCATGGAATAGACAGAAACGCGCTCAATACATCGCTTTATACGCATGAAAATAAAAATGCAGTTAAGCATGTCTTCAGGGTTGCATCAAGCCTGGACTCGATGGTGGTAGGTGAACCCCAGATACTGGGCCAGTTAAAAGATGCATTCGATTTTTCCCTCCAGAAAAAGGCAACAGGCATTCTTTTAAATAAGCTTCTGAAAAAAGCGATATCAGTGGCAAAGAGAGTAAGGACTGAGACAAAGATAGCGGAAAATGCAGTCTCAATCAGTTTTGCTGCTGTTGAACTGGCAAAAAAGATATTCGAAGACCTTTCGACAAAATCATTCATGCTGCTTGGCGCAGGAGAGATGGCTGAGCTTGCGGCAAGGCATCTCATGAATAACGGCGTAAAAGATGTTATTGTTGCAAACAGGACTTATGAGACCGGATGCAATCTGGCAAAGGAGTTCAACGGCCGTGCCGTGAAATTCGAAGAATTTATGCACGAAATGATAAACACAGATATAGTAATATGCTCAACAGGCGCTCCAACATATGTGCTTATGAAAGACCAGATGCATAAAGTCATGAAAGAGCGGAAGCAAAAACCCGTTTTTATCATTGATATCTCAGTGCCGCGTAATATTGACCCTGCGATAAACGACCTTGATAACGTTTATCTATATGATGTTGATGACCTTCAGGGCGTTGTGGACACAAACAAACTCGAACGCCAGAAAGAGGCTGAAAAGGCAGAGAAGATAATCGAAGAGGAGATAGAGACATTCCAGAAATGGCAGTCTTCTCTGGATGCTGTCCCCACCATTGTTGCGCTCAGGGAAAGGGCTGACCTGATTAAAAAAGAGGAGCTCGAAAAACTCCTGAATAAATTTCCGGCTCTTGGAGAAAAAGAAAGAGG
>CAZBSJ010000104.1:0-6463 GCA_964494165.1 uncultured Nitrospiraceae bacterium | reverse complement strand
TTCCCGCCTTTTATGAAGCGCTTAAGCGCAATCCTGTTTTCTCTCTGATCAAGGAAAAAACCTGTCTTCTGTCCCTCATAAGGGTCTACTTCAAAGTGTAACCCATCCTCTTCAATCACAGGAAGGCTTGTTAAATCACCTTTTACAACTTCTTTATAAAGTTGAAGCCCTTCAAGGGTTCTTATACGGCTGTCGTTTCTGACGACTACTACTTCAGGGGAAAGCATTTCATCCAGCAACTGAATAATCATATCCTTAAAAGTTTCCATTCCCAATGTAAGAAACTGAAGGACAAGACAGCTTTTGTATTTATCGACTATAAGACCCGGGAGAAAATCTCCTTCACTAAAGACCAAGCGCATTGCATCACTCTTATTCAGAAAACTCTCTCTGTAATTTAGGGCCTCCTGTACGCGTTTTCTGAAAAAGTCTTTGTTGACATGTTCTTTTTCCCTGGTAAGAAGTCTTATAGAGATAAGGCTGTGAGGATTTATATATCCGACGCCAAGAAAGGAATCTTTTGTATCATAAACCTCAACAACAGAGCCAGGCTCAAAGTTTTTAACGTTTTCTTTAATCTCATTCGAAAAGACCCAAAGATGCCCTTCAAGTATCCTTTTAGTCCTCTTTAGCTGAACCTTTTGCATTTATCGTCTCCGCTTACAACTGCCATAATTAAGTAATCATTATAACTCGATTTGCAGAAAAAGCTAAGAATTGCTTTATATACACTCTTGTGATAAGTTTAATGCCTGATTACAAAAAAACACAAACACTTGCAATGAACAAAGTAATAATAAAAAAATCAGATTATACTTATGAAAACCTTAAAAAGCAGTTTTTTGAGATAGCTGATACATTAAACAAAAACCTCATCAAGAAAGATTCTCTTGTTTTAATAAAACCCAACCTTCTTTCACCCTCAACTCCAGATAAAGCTATTGTAACGCATCCGATGGTAATAAAGGCTGCTGTTGAGTATGTTCTTGAAAAAGGGGGCTGTCCGCAGATCTCTGACAGCCCTGCAGTAGGTTCATTCGAAAAAATATTGAATGCAAGCGGCATTAAATCTGCGCTCGAAGGTCTTGACGTTGAAATCAGGGAATTCAGAAAATCCGTCAAAGTGGATATTGGAAAACCATTTGGAGAAATTGATATAACTGAGGATGTATTTAAGGCTGATGTCATAATCAATCTTCCAAAGCTGAAAACTCACACTCATATGCTCTTGACCCTCGGCGTTAAAAATCTCTTCGGATGCATTGTCGGCATGAAAAAACCTGAATGGCATTTCAAAGCAGGCGTAAACAGAGGATTTTTCGCAAAACTCCTTGTCCTCCTCTACAGAGCCATTAACCCGCAGATAAACATAATTGACGGCATACTGGCCATGGAAGGACAGGGACCCGGGAAAAGGGGTACGCCAAGAGAACTTGGAATAATAATGGGAAGCGACAGCGGCATTGCGCTGGACAATGTTATTTGCAGGACACTCGGAATTCCTCCTGACAGTCTGCTAACTAACAGGGTTGCAAAAGACCTTGGTCTTTTGGACAATAATTCAGAAATTCTTGGAGACATGCCGGAGATTAAGGACTTTAAACTCCCGAATATCACTCCTTTGGTATTCGGTCCCAGAATGTTACACGGATACATGAGAAGGCATCTTGTTCAGAGGCCAGTCTGCGATAGGCTGTTATGCACCTTATGCTCCGAGTGCAAAAAATACTGCCCGGCAAATGCAATTTCCCTTAAGAACAAAAAAATCATATTCGATTACGATAAATGCATCCGGTGTTATTGCTGCATAGAGATATGCCCGCAGGGCGCCCTCTATGCAAAGGAGACTAATACCGGCAGGGTATTCAGAAATATTTTGAAGTTGTCAGACTGATTTACTGCTTGCTTATCTTATGCAGAAGCATCCCTATATATCTGTTTATAGGGTTTGACCTCTTCAAAAACGGAACGGCTGACTTTTTCCTTATGCCAAGCCTCTGAAGCTCTTCCCTTAGGTCTTTATTCTCGCTGTCCAGTTTTATGCCTTTAGTAAAGGCGTCTATTGCGTTCTTCTTTTTGCCTGCCGCAAGGTATGCCCGGCCGAGATTAAGATAAAAAACCGGATAGAAGAACTCCTCGCCAAAAGGAATGCGTTTCTTTAAAATCGTAATCGCCCTGTTGCATATCTCTATGCCTGTCTTGTAATTTTTATTAACGATGGCTTCCAGACAGCCATAGTATGTTAAAAGGAACGGGTCGTCAGGGTATTCATCAACTGCATCAGATAAGACTGCAAGAGCGCTTTTTTGATTTTTTCTCATAAGAAATATCTTTGCGGCTTCCAGATAATCAGACGGAGACTTTTTTTCTATCTTTTTAGTCTCGACTGTTTCTGCCTTCTCCTCTTTAACCGTGCCCTCATTTTTTTCTGCTGTCAGAGAATTGATTGCGCTTTGATGCTGTTTCTGCATAAGTTCGTCTATTTTTAGCTGAGAATTTGATTTATCAATGTTCTCTTTATAATCAGTTTTTATGGTAGAAAGTATCCTGCCTTTCAGGTAAATCCTTGTCGTAACGATAAAATTCTTGGAATCCTCCCTTTGCGTCTGAACAAGATATTTTTCGTCTTTAATAGTCACATCAGATGTCAGTTCATCCTTTGACTTTGATACTAATTTTATCTCTTCTTTTTTCATGTTTATATACTTCTCCTGTGATTTAGAGTTATAATCTACATGTTTAATTTACATTTTTATATAAGAATTATTAGGGTAATAAGCCTATGATACGAATGATAACACAGATTCTGCTGGGACTGATGCTTTTGTTCGGAACTTTGACCATAACGCCAAAGGCGATCATTCATCTGAAGTTAAAAAATACCGGCAAAGGCATCTTCTATATTTTTATGAGTTTTTTATGCACCATTTTTGCGGTTCTTGCATTTTATCTTGCGTATGAAACCTTCAAAGAGATTTGATAATCCTATCTAACGAATTGACTCCCTGAACCTCTTTGTCCTTGCCTGCAAAGCCGATATATCCACCCTTACTGAACCAAGCGAGCCCTCAACCTCTCTTAATCTCTCAGTTGTTGCCGGATGCGTCTTGAGCATTCCGCCGCCTGATGCCCTGCCCTGTATAATAAGCGCATTTATGAAATCCCTTAATGCTTCAGGATTATAGCCTGCCCTCGAAAGATAGATTATCGCCGCCTTATCAGCAGCAGATTCCTGAGTCCGAGCATACCCGTTTACAACAAGGGTCTTGACAACATCTTCTATGGATTCCTCAAAGATAGAGACCAGATTCGCAAGTTCCTGCTTGCCGTATTGCTTTGCAGCAGAAGTGCCGATAATAGTCAACGCCTCTGTCCACCTCGCCTTTTTAATGGAAGCGATTCCATCGCGGTGATTGATGTGCGCAACTTCATGAGCAAGCACAGCAGCCAGTTCATCTTCATTTTTGACAGCATTTATCATGCCTTTGGTGATAAATATTGTCCCTCCGGGACACGCGAATGCATTAATCTCGCCGGAATCCAGCACTGCAAAGTGATACCCGTTATAAGTGAAAGGCTTGTCTGAATGAAGCGCGACTGTCTGGCCGACAAGATTCACATAATCCGTAAGTTTCTTGTCTTTCAATAAAGGGTACGATGACAGAATCCTTGCTGCAACCGCACGGCCTACGTAATATTCCTCTTCGTCAGATATTGGCCGAAAAGCCTTTGCTGTCTCAGCGATGGTAGTACCGAAAAGCTCCTCTGAAATACCGGCCTCTTCAAGGGTCTTGCATCCTGCAAAGACCATTATAATCAGCATTATAAAAAGAAATCTTTTCATTTTATATAAATCACATTATTCCGGAAGGACAAGTCCTCCGTCCTTTATAAACATTCTAAGGTTTTCTTCTGATACAGTGTATTCTTCAATCCTGTCGACAAGACTGAAATTCAGCTGCGGATTTTTGTTCTTAAAAGAATTTTCAACCTGCGGATTAAACCCTTTACCGGCAAGTGAAACCTCGTCTTTTGATGCAGGCTGTCCCTGCGTACCCCGAACACCGGTTAACTCAAATCTTCTCTCCTGAATCGCGCTTTTATGAATGCAGCCTCTGACACCTTTGAAACTCACCCTGTACCAGTCGCCTTCTTTTGCTAATATGGTGAGCTGGTCATCATACTTGACTTGAGCCCTGACAGGCGAGAAAAACCTGCACTCCTGCCGGATGGCATTCTCTTTTGTGATAACCCTTGCTGTTTCAGCAGATGCGAGCAGAGGAGCTATAAAAATTATGAGACTGATTAAATAAATTCTGGTCTTCATCATTTTTCTGTAATCTTAATAATATCCCATCCGCTTGTCAAGCTCGGGTTCTGGATAAAATACTCGCAGCGCTTTTTATAGAACTCTGACGGCCCGTCATTACTTATTGAGCCGAAGACATCCTTAGCCTCCTGCCATTTCTGCTGATTGAAAAGCTCCATGGCTTTTGCAAACAAAGCAAGCTTTTCCTCAGCATTCTTATCAGACAGGCCCTTTTCTGATATTAGCTCAAAGATTCTGACAGGTTTTGACTTTCCTTTCACTTCAATAAGCCCCAGATCCCTTGCCAGAAATTTTTCGCCTGTCTCAAAATAAGTGTCTTCGCTCACGATTATTTTAGTCTTAAAGACCTTATTTGCTGATTCGAGCCTTGATGCAAGATTAACCGTGTCGCCGACAACAGTGTAATCAAAAAGCCTGTCACTGCCTAAGTTCCCTGCTATCGCGTCACCGGAATGGATACCTATCCTCAACGCGATTTCTGACAAGCCCTCTTCCTTGAATGATCTATTAATCTTCTCCAATGATTTAGTACATTCGATCGCTGCACTGCATGCATTTATCTCGTCTTCTTCTGTATCAAGAGGCGCTCCCCAGAATGCCATTATCGCATCGCCTATATACTTGTCTATAACACCGCTGTTCTTTATTATCACCTCTGTAAATTCATTGAGCACAGTATGGAGTATCTTTGCAGTCTCTTCAACAGGCAGTCTTTCGGCAATCGAGGTAAATCCTGCTATATCAGTGAAAAACACCGTTACTCGTCTTCTCTGACCGCCGGGCTTCATAATATCAGGGTTCTTGAGCACATAGGCCACAATCTTTTCATCCATATACTGGGAAAATGCCCTTCTCACAAATCGCCTTTCCTTTCCCTCAGTCGCATAACTGTACACAGCGGTTATTAGAAAACTGGATACCAAAGAAAATACAGGATAGAGTATATGAGCATATAAACCGTTTTTGAACAATACAGCCAGACCTGTCAAAAGTACTGCAAATACTGCCAAAAGGATAGAAAGATTCACATAAACAGAGACATGTCTTATCACCGAATAGCTTATAAAAGCACATATCAGGAGCACCAGAAATACAACGTATATCCTGCTTACAGACTTGATAAAGCTCTTGTTCAGGATATTATCCAGCGCCGTGGCATGAATCAGCACGCCCGTAGATATCGAAGATATGGATGTTGCCTTAAGGTCATAAAGCCCGGCTGCCGTGAATCCGATAAAGACCTTTTTCCCCTTAAAATACTCTTTTTCTATCAATGGTTTTTTCCCTTCAGATATGTCTACATACGACCTGATGACATTCACAGCAGGGATGGCAGGGAAAGGATTATCCTCTTTAAAGTAGCGGAGCATAAGCCTGTTATCCTTCAGAGGAATTTTAGTACCATTAACAAAAATCGCGCCATTTCTTATTACGGCAATCTTTTTCTGGATAAGATGATTAAGGAAAAAATGGGGCATGATATGGTCGTTTAACTGAAAGATTAATGGGACCCCTCTGTACACGCCGTCTTCATCAGGAGGTATCGTCACATTCCCTGCTCCTTTGGCAGATGCCTTGAGCATATCAATAGGCGTTACAGCTGAGATAAACGATAAGCCGGGTGTAATCTTTTCTTTAATGGCAATGCTTTCAATGAATTCAATGTCTTCCCTGCTGAGTTCCCTTTGTTTATTTGTAAGAAACAAGGCCAGATAGACATTCGATGCGTTTTTAACAGCCTCAGCAAAAATCTCATCGTCCTGCTGTCCGTATGACGACATCTCTGAGAACAGGACATCAACAAATACAGCGTCCGCATCTGAAAGATATTCTATTATCGGCGCATAAATCTGTCTTGGCCATGGCCAGTTAATGCCCTCTTTGCTGAGGTTGTCAATGCTCTGCTGGTCGACCTGGACAATAACAATTTCGCCGGATGATTTGACAGGGTTAAGGTTTCGGGAGAAGAGATCAAACGCCTTAAGTTCGAATATATCAAGGATGCCGGTGAAATAAACAAGCAGGGAAATAGCAAAAGATACTAAAGAGAGAATAATTATCTTTCGTATTTTTTTATTCTCAAGCTTCATTTAAAGACTATAATAGCAGGTATTAAGTGAAAGTTGAATGGGT
>CAZBSJ010000103.1:4967-6466 GCA_964494165.1 uncultured Nitrospiraceae bacterium | reverse complement strand
CCGCCAAACTTCCTGTCATCCATGCTGTCAAAGAAATTTGGTGATGGCGTTGCTGTTTTCGGGTCTGCCTTCATAGGATGGCAGGCAGCGCAGAAATTCTCCATCTTTGAACCCTTTGCAGTATCAATCCTCAGATATTTGTAATTAGGATTTGACGGGTGCGGATCATGGCATGAAACGCATTCAAAATTTCCGTCCCTTAACAGACTATTGTTTACGCGGGCAGTCTTTGGGTCAACACCCTTCATCCCGTAAGGATGGCTTATATGTGCAGATATGGGAGCAATACCCATTCCGCCTTTTTCAGGCGATTGATGGCATCCAAGGCAAAGCGCTGTAGCTGTTGAGAACGGCTGCTTTGTCTTTGGGTTAACATCTTTCTTATTGGCCTTAACAGCAAAGATCAAATCATCCTTTGCCTCGTGAATTGAGTGACAGCCTGTGCATGACAAACCATCGTGCCCTCCTGCGGCAAAAGCACTCAAGGGCAATAGCAGACAGACAATAATTCCGCAGACTTTTAGAAGAGAAAACATACTAACCTCCTGAAAACTAAATTTTTGGATATAGAAGCATATAACAATCATATTTTAAAAGTCAATTTCATCTGAAATATTTTCTATTGCAGAAGACGATAAATTAATACTCATTTCTAATATGTGTTATAGTTTATTTACTCCGATGATAAAAAAAATCCTATATCTTCTTCTGATTATTACTGTGTCATTTTTGCTTTCAGGGGCTGTGCCCTTTAAAAAACATATTTCTTCTGAAATCGTCATCCAGTACGACCCTCCTCTCGAAAACACGGCAATGCATCTCTCAAAGACATATCCAAAAATAAAGGCTGAACTCGAAAACATGTTTGGATGGAAAATAGAGTTCATTCCTGTCATAACTATTACCCAGCAAAATGATTTATTCCGGAACATAAGCAACAATGATTTGATAACCGCCTTTGCAGTGCCCGGGAAAAATTTCATTGCAATAGACTCCTCAAAGGCAAACAGGAAGCCTTTTGACCTTGAAGCAACGTTTAAGCATGAGCTTGTGCACCTTATTCTTCATCAAAACATACCCTCAATCCCAAGATGGCTTGACGAGGGCGTATCGCAGTGGGCAAGCAGCGGAATAGCTGACATCATCAACCCTTACAATGAAAACGTACTGAAACAGGCGGCTCTTTCCAACAATCTCATCCCTCTCAGAAACTTAAACATTCATTTCCCTGACCATCCAAGAGGGCTTGTCCTTGCATACGAACAGAGCAAAAGCTTTATCGAATTCATAGAGAGCAAATACGGCAAAGAGAAAATCGTCTCGATTCTTAACAGCTTAAAAAACAACAGATCAATTGATCAGGCTATACATGCAGAACTAGCAACAGATTTCGAGTCCCTTGAGCAGAAATGGCGTAAGAGCCTGCTCAGAAAGTATTCATGGTTTTCATACATTGCAGACAATCTGATCTGGCTGCTTTTTTTCGCAGCAGCCTTAGT
>CAZBSJ010000103.1:0-4867 GCA_964494165.1 uncultured Nitrospiraceae bacterium | reverse complement strand
ACAAAAAATGCATACAGAATGATGTCCTTAATTCCTTTGTGGAAAAGATGATTAATGCAGAGGGCATTATCATCGGCTCCCCGACCTATTTTGCCAATGTCTCGACTGAGGTTAAGGCGCTCATTGAAAGGTCAGGGCTCGTTAGCAGGGCAAATGACAATCTTTTCAAAAGAAAAGTCGGCGCTGCTGTTGTTGCTGTCAGAAGGGCCGGAGGAACAGATGTCTATTCTGCAATAAACTATTTCTTTGGCATAGCACTGATGATAATCCCGGGCTCATCGTACTGGAACCTCGGAATCGGGAGAGAGCCCGGAGAAATACTTAAAGATGAGGAAGGGATAAAGACCTTTCAGGATTTAGGCCAGAATATGGCTTGGGTGATGAAAAAGCTCTACGGATAATTTTATAAAGGAGGCAAGACAAAGCATTGTCACGCCTCCTAATATATCTACTGTAGTCCCCTGTTCTTAGCGACTTCTGTATCTTGGCGGATAATACTTTTTGGGCAGCTTGTGCCACGGCCCTCTGTCTCGCTCGCCGTAATACCAAACATCATCCCAGTAGTAATAGTATATGTCGCCGTAATAATACACATGCCTGTCAGTCACCACATAAACAGGAGGAAGGCGCCTTACAACAACATGCGGGGGAGAAGCAATAATTACAGGAGGCCCAAAAAAGACAAAAGGCAACGGCTCTATGTAAGTGCCTTCAGGCGTTACATAAGCCGCACAACCGGCAAAGAATGAACCAATAATTATAAAAATAATCAGTCTCTTCATTTTCTCTCCTTTCATATCTGTTCATCCAAACGATGTAATTTAGAAAATGCAGATTTTGCGAGAAAATTTATTTTTCGATACCGTAGTGTACCTCAAACTGATAACTACTACATATATTTTTATTCCTACAACAACTCAGGATAATCTCAATAAATTATCGAGTTAAATAAATTTTTGAACAATGTCTGTATTTTCAAGATTAGGGCATCTCTTCCAAGGCCTTAATCCTTTCATCCAGAGGCGGATGAGTTGCAAACAAAGCTGATATACCGCCTCTTCTCTTCCCTGAGATGCCAAATGCCGACATCTTGTCCGGCAGATGGGGCTGGCTTATCGAAAGCTTTAATTTCTCGAGTGCCTCTATCATGGGCTTTTTGCCAACAAGACCTGCTGCCCCTTTGTCAGCCCTGTATTCCCTTTTCCTTGAAAAATAAAAGACAACAATTGATGCAAGAACAGCAAGAACAAGCTCTGCAATTATTGTAGTAACCCAGAAAGCAGGGCCATGCCCTTCCCTTGTCTTGAATATTGCCTTATCAACAAAGCTTCCTATTACCCTCGAAAGAAAAAGCACAAAGGTATTAACAATCCCCTGAATAACTGCCAGGGTTACCATGTCTCCGTTAGCAACGTGCGATACTTCATGGGCAAGAACTGCCCTTACCTGAGTCCTGTCCATCCGCCTTAGCAGGCCTTGCGATACGGCAACCAGCGATTTGTTTTTTCTCATGCCTGTTGCAAAGGCATTCATATCATCTGCGGGATACACTGCGACCTCAGGCATGGCAATCCTTGAATTTGCAGCAAGTTCTGATACTGTCCTTAAAAGCCATGCCTCTGTCTCATTGGACGCAGAATCTATTACCCTTGCGCCGGTGAGTCTTTTTGCAGTCCACTTTGAAAGCGCAAGGCTTATGAAAGAACCGCCCATGCCGAAGACTGCCGCAAAGATAAGCAAAGATTCGTAATCCAGCCCGTACGGGGTAAGATAAGGTTCTATGCCCAGAATCCTCATTGTAGCGCTGAGCACAATAAGGATTGCTATATTAGTTACAAGAAAATAAAATATGCGCCGCATTTTTTCCTCCTAACAGTTTTGCATGATTAAGACGATTCCCCTTATAAATAACATATAACAGAAAACAGACCCGGGCGCAACATAAAAAAATTATCTGTTTAAGGTAGCGCTGCCGCGGCTTTTTCTCATAAATGCAACTATCTTCCGGAAGTTAATCAGGACATGCAATGTTGCCAGGGTTAGAGTGGCATAAGCAAAATACTTGTGCGGCACAAATCTCCTTAGTTCGAGAGCAGACTGTATATATCCTGTTGTGCCGGTCATGATCAGGGAAAAAAGGAGAAGCAGTGACAGGATATAGTTTATTGCCAATCTCATCAGACCTTTCCCGTTGCAACAAGATATAAGGATATCTCCTCTTTGCCATCAATACCGAGAAGACGATTCAACTCATCATCGAGGAATGCTCCAACTACTACAGACCCCAAGCCTAAGGACACAGACTGGATAAGAATATTCTGGGCTATATGTCCTGCCTCCATGTATATATAACGGAACCCTCTGTCGCCATATTTCCATGTGATCCTTTTATGAATTGCAGTCATAGCTATTACAATATTCGCATCTCTGAACATTTCCTGATCAAGGCCTGCCCTGAGCATTTCTTTCCTGAAGTCCCCTTTCTTTATCTCGGTAAGGCTGTGCTCAAATAGATTGTAATGATAAAGTCCTTTTTCAATCCCTTTCACATTATTAATAAAAACATACAGCTCTATTGGATAGAGTGCGCCGGCAGAAGGAGCAGTCCTCAGCTTTTCTCCATATATCTGGCCGGTTATCCCCTGAGCTGAAAAAAGCAGCTGGGATATCTCAGCGCTGTTCATGGGACTTCCTGAATAGTTTCTTACTGACCGCCTCTTCTTTATGGCATCTTCAACAGTTATTCCTCTAAAATCAGGCTTTGGTAATTGAATTTTTGGTTTGCCTTTATACTCCTTCTTTCCTTCATATTTCGTTCTAAACTTAACGACATCTGTTATTATAGACGTCCATGTAAGTTTAGATTCATTATGAAAACCAACGCCTTTCCCCTCAGCTGTCATGCCTGAATCGGCAAGCAGAAAAACGAAAAGAACCATAAACAGCGATTTAAGCGCCGGCATAGACATTAATTATTCACAACCCCTCTCTTGTGACTTCTATCAAGAGATCATCTGCGTTCTGCAGCGGCCCTAAAGGATTTTTTGCTTCTCTTTCCTCATCGATTATAGGCCTCCCGCCCCAAAGCTTATAGACCACAACGTCATTGATCAGGACAATAAAAGCATTAAAGACCCAACCTGATTCTTTTGAATTCCTTCTGAAATTGAATAAATCAAGAAATAAGTTCCCATATCTTTTGCTCTTTATAATCCCCGGTTCGAATTCATATGCCTTGCAATCTGCCTTTGCATCAATACAATCCTGTATGCCCTTGTCCAGATCTTCTTTTTTGATTGAGGGATTCGGCATGAACCTGTTAATAATTTCAAGATATGTGAAGATTTTTATGTTGGGGGTTGTAAAAGGATCATACCCAAGTTCACGCAGCTCGTATGTGGTTGTAACATTAACTGTTATTCTGTCAAAGGCTGCCTTTGCTTCCTCAAATGAGCTCCAGGGTGATTTTGTAGTCTGTTTTGCGCTTGGAAGTAATGCACTGCATCCTGCCAAGCTAAGGAGTATTGCAAGGCTTACTGATAGAAAAACAAAGCTTCTCTTCATAAAGCTCACCATATAAATAACATATAACAGAAAACAGGACCTGACGCAACACATTTTATTCCCGGCATTAGCCGTTCGACTAGCTGATGGCTTACTTTATTGTTTAAGCTTCTTCTGTGAGCCTTTTGAGCTTGCTTACGTCACCTATGAATTCGATCAGACCGCACTGACGGCACATTGTAGATTTGGTCATGATCTCGCCGGTTTCAAGGGTAAGGAATTTCGCGCCTTCAGGACGGAATGAAAGACGTCTTGGACCGTAGAGTGCTCCCGGGGCTAAAGCCTCACTGCCGCATCTCATGCATTTCGGCATAGTCACCTCCTCCAATTCTTGCTGAAGTTAAAGTCTGTTTATATACATTAGAACTGATTATATGAAAAAACATAGCTGTCTGCAATCAAAGTTTTGCCTTGCCATAAGCCTTTCCTGTATAGCAGCCCGGTAGACTCCTATATGGTATGATTAAATAAAGGACAGCGCTGCTTCGCCTTATAATTTTTATTCGGCTCTGTGATGGGATTTTATGGCTGCAAAAAATTCAAAAGAAAAAGAGATAATGAAGTTCGCGGGATCTTTTCTGAAGTCCCTCTCTGAACTCTGCCTTCAGGCCTGCGGAAAGGCGCTCACAGCAATACAGTTCCCTGTCTTTAAAAAGTTCCTTTTCCACAGGATCAAGCGCGAGGTAGAATTTTATAATCTCTGTCTGAACACAGCCTCGGTCCTTGCAGAGACCAATACAAAGCTGACAGCTGATGATCTTGATGAGATAACGGAGGAAAGCATCTGCCTTGATAAGTGCTTCAAGCGGGATATCCTGCTCATGCCGGTCTGGATTGAATTCGATTATGACACCATCCTCCCGATAAGAAGACAGAGGGCAAAACTTCATGTGAAGCTTTTCAAAAAACTGCTCCAGACTGATGAGTGTGATTACTATTCCATGGTCAGAAAGGCTTTTGAAAAGCAGGAATTCCTTGACCTCCACAATGACATCCTTGAACTGTACGCAGAAGAGGCATTCCTGATCAACAGGGCGCTCAAGTCATTTGTCGAGATTGACACAGAGACTACAGCAGACCGCGTGTATTGCTCCATGCTCGACATCGGGTTTAAACTGAACAGGGAACTCGCCAAAAAGATCTTTGGCTAATTAAATCAGGCAAGCTTAAGCTTCTCAAAAAGTTTTACGATAATCTCATTCGATATCACCATGCCTTTTCCTGTTAGCCTGAGATGGCCGTCTTCCACTATCATATAACCTTCTTCTGTCAGTTCTTTGGAGGCATCCGTGATATCAATCCC
>CAZBSJ010000102.1:0-6472 GCA_964494165.1 uncultured Nitrospiraceae bacterium | reverse complement strand
ACAGAAACTATTAAAACAAAAGACATCCTTGGGATAAGCGTGAGCCAGACAGATGAAAGCGATAAGCCATGGGAAAAGCCTTTATCCCATAAACAAAGGTTTGAACGCCTTTCATGCAGATTGCCGTCAGAAATAAATGCGGTGCTGGCAAACAGAATTTATATAAAAAAAGAAGGATTGCCTTCACAGTTGCTTAACCAGATTAAAAGACTTGCTGCATTTCAAAATCCTGAGTTTTATAAGAAACAAAGTATGCGACTCTCTACTGCTTTGACGCCGAGGGTAATCTGCTGTGCAGAAAATATTCAAAATTATCTTACAATCCCTCGTGGATGTCTTGAAGATCTCATAGAGCTTTTAACAACAAACAGGATGAAACTCAATATCCAGGATAAGCGTTTCGCAGGAAATAATGTTGATTTCAATTTCCAAGGTCAACTTACCGATGAGCAGGATAAAGCCTGCAAAAAGATACTTGAACACGAAAATGGTGTTTTTGTAGCTCCACCGGGTATTGGCAAAACAGTGATAGGTATATATCTAATCGCATCGAGAGGAATAAACACCCTTGTTCTCGTTCACCGTAAGCCTCTCCTTGAACAATGGCGTACACAGATAGCCTCTTTTCTTGGGATACCTCTTAAAGAAATCGGTCAGATTGGCGGGGGAAAAGATAAAGCAACAAATGTTATAGATGTAGCAATGCTTCAGAGTCTGGATAAAGATGGAGAAGTAGACCAACGGATTAAGAATTATGGCCAGGTCATTGCGGATGAATGCCACCATATTTCAGCCTTTTCCTTTGAAAAGGTCATGATGGAAGCTAATGCAAAATATATTCTTGGACTGACTGCGACTCCTTATAGACGTGATGGACATCAGCCAATCATTATGATGCAATGCGGGCCTGTGCGATATAAAATAACTTCCTCAAATAATAATACCGACTCGTCTTCTTTAAGGCATAGGCTTATAATGAGAGTTACTAAATTTTTCTGTCCCTGGTCCGATGGTGATAAAATTCATAACCTTTGGCCACTCCTAATTTCAGATGAGGAAAGAAATCAAATGATATCCGATGACATATTGAATGCGCTCAATGAGAAACGGTCACCTATAGTTCTGACGGAAAGGAAAGAGCATCTTGAAACACTCAAACAAAAACTTCGGAACTCTGTCAAGAACATAATTGTTTTGCATGGTGGAATGAAAACATCCATGAGAAAAGAAATGATCTCCATGCTTACTGAAATTCCTGATTCAGAAGAGCGGTTAATCATCGCAACAGGACAGTATATTGGCGAGGGGTTTGATGATCCTCGACTTGATACTCTGTTTCTTGCTATGCCATTCTCTTTCAAAGGGAAAATGGTTCAGTATGCAGGGAGATTACACCGACAATCCCCGGGGAAAGTAGAGATAAGAATTTACGATTATGTTGATGCAAATATTCCAGTGTTATTGCGCATGTATAAAAGAAGACTCAAGGCATACAGAGCATTAGGATACGAAGAAATAACACCTCTTTAAGAAAGACCACCTTTTTAAAAATATTTGAAAAGATTCTTGGAAGAGAAATGTTCTGAATTATTTGAGAACAGGGGCTTGGCCGAGACTTGCTGAGGCATTGCGGAAGATCCCAAGGCGAAGGACATGCAGCGAAGGAGCGAAGGCGTGAGTTTGCCTCTGGCATGAGGTTGAAGCCGGAGAGAAAGCGGAGGCTTGAAGCAAACCCTTGCGTTAGGAGAGGCTGAAAGCGAAGCTTTGAGATCGCACAACAAAGCGGAGCGAAGCGTAATTACAAAAGCAGCCTTGAACAAAGTGAAAGCGTGCTTATGTAATAGCGTAATGAGCGACAGCAAGGGCATAAAAAACAGAGCAGCACTGCCCAAATCAATTATTCAGTCGCCATATATTCCAGAGTTATAGTCACTGTCCTGTTAAACGACCGGGCCTCAGGAGACATGTTGTCATACAACGGCTGGTCAGACCCCACGCCGCGATGGCGGATAAACTCTGTACTACTCCCTGCAAAGGCTGTTGTCATAAGTTTATATACCGACAATGCCCTGCGCTCGGACAATTTAATGTTATATTCCTTCCTTCCGATATTGTCGGTATGGCCAACGATATCTACAGATGGCTGGCCCAGCTGGCGAATGCGGGACACAATCCTGTTTACAATATCCTGATTGTCTGCTTCAATCGTATCTTTGTCAAAATCAAAAAGGATCAGAGCATATTTCTCCTGAATACGCTGTTCCTGTTTCAGTGCCAGACGCTGGCTCCTCTGAATGAAATTAACCTTCACCGGTGTAGGAGAAAGCATTATGACCTGCCCCTTAAGGTCTTGGACTTCCATCTTAACTGCGATGTCGCCGCCCTTGGCAAGATCTTCAAGTTTACTGGTAACAATCGGCACATCGATCTCAACCTCTGGTGCTCCCTTCCCTTCAAGGTTTGCAATGCTTCCGTTGGCATTTGCTACGGTAAGCTTCCAGCTTTCAATGCCGTTGGGAGATATCACCTTGGGAGAAAGTTTCACGGCTTTGTTATCGATACGGGTCGCTAGATAGACGCTCCTGATCGGGGCGAGGATCTCCAGATCAGCAGACTGGATTTCAACCCGCCTGTTTTCAGCCTGCCCCTCTTTGAGATTGCGGGCACTCGGCCTTAAAGGCAGGTTGCGCGCCTCCAGCTTCATGCGCTCAGGAGCAATATTCCAGACTGTTTGAAAATAATCCCTCACTGCCTCAGCACGCGCGGCAGAAAGCTTTTTCTTGTTCTTTTCGACACCTGTGTCAGAGTTGCATCCAATTATAGTTATGGTAGCATCCGGCCGGGCAGTCAGCCGTTTGCCGATAATGTTAAGCACCTGGTAGTACTTCTCGAGTGTATCACGGAAACTCTGTTCATCGAACGAAGCGGTTTCGGATGCTCCGGAAAGACGTACATACTGGGAGGGTATCTCACCGGATCCCTCAGGGAAATAGATGTGCCCGAGCATCGGGGAAGAGTCAATTGTCTTTACCTCCTCGATAGTCAGGCTCGAAGGTGCAATTGCAATGATGCCCGTAGTTCTCACCTGTTTTATCTTTACCGGAAGACCTGCCAGAGTAATGGTCTGGCCTTTTTTATCCTCGATCTCCATTGTGACTTTTATGTCACCGCCGGAGATAAGCCTCTCGATATCATCTGCCTTAAAAGCAATTGCTGTCTCAGGCGCAGGCGCTCCCTCACCGCTTTGAACGCCAAGTATTCCGCTGCTGTTTGAAACAGTCGCCTTCCACCGTGCAACACCGTAGGCTGTATCCACCACAGGGCGAAGTTTCAGCGTCGTAGTGTCAATCCTGCGGGAAACAGCAACCCCAGCTGCCGCAGTGGCATCAAAATTCTCTACCTCATCTATTGTTATGCTCGCAGGTGTAACCGTCAGGTTTCCCGTAGTTGGAAACAGATAGCTGACCATATAGCTGTATTCCATTTTAGAAGCTACCTTCTGGAAAATCTCGACCAGGTTTGTGTCTGACGTTGCCTTCCATATCTGCCCATTGTTCCTTTCAGAAAAAGTCTTCAGAAACTGGTTTATAGAAGCGTCCGGCATGTAATCGATAGCATAGGCATTGAAACGTTTCATCCCCTCCAATTCCTTGAACACAACATCGCCCTTATAGGCGCTGTTCAAGTCTTCACCGTCAGAGAATACCACCAAAAACCTGGGCTCGTTCTCAGGCAACGCACGAATTATGTCAAGGCCGGCCAATATCCCCTCGAACAGCACTGTTCCCGAAGTTATGTTATCGCGATAGATTTTTGTGACAAAGTTCTTCAGCTCAATAGGATGATTAGACTTGAAGGTCTGAACCTGCAGGTTGCGGCCTCCGATTTTCACCGTCTTTTCTTCGGCAAAAACAACTATATGCACCACATCGATCGGCCGGACGATCTTCAGCAGCTCATCCACTCCGGCAAGCAACGGCTTAATGGCATAGCGCTCGCGCATTGAGTATGAGTTGTCCAGCACCAGGATGATATTGCGTGGAACATCCACGCTTTCCGCAATCGGCTGCACAGAGAGAATCCTGGCGGTTTTTCCACTCTTTGTTATCACAAAATCGCTGGTGGTCAAACCATGCACCGGATAGTTGGAAGCGTCATTAACAGAGAGGATCAACTTGTCATCAGCAACCTCACCCTCCACAGTCACATTGGCTCCGGGCTTGGCAGCCTTGACCTGCAGTTCTGCCCCGATTGCCGCTGAAATCTGGCCGATAAATAAAAGACTAAATAACATGATTAAAAATACACATGGTTTGCATTTCTTCATCCTTCTGACTGCACGATTGTGATTCATTTGTCTTCTCCTATTTTGTTCTTAAAATACAATATGTGAAGCCTGTCTCTTCCAATAATTGAAAACAATATAGCACAAAAGGATATGTTAAGGAAGATAAGAAATTTAAGGGATTGTTAAAGGAATTTATGATTTAGTTCTTTTGCTTCGCGACAAAAAATTTGATGACGACAAAACCAGCAAATCGAATCTCTCAAGCACACGCCATATAGTCGAGCCAGTTGTTATGCGTTTTTGTCCTCTCCTAATTGTTTTGCAATTGATATCCAGTGTTTTATTCTATCGGACAGTATTTCTTGGTGGCTTTCTATGAAAGTACAAATTTCATCTGGACTTATGCATATAACATTTTCTGCTGGGGCACCTATATATTGTCCATGAGTAGTAAAGAGAAAAACTTCGCTCGGCAAACATGAATAAGCAGGCATATCAATATTAACAAAGCCTTGTTTTACCTGAGCCACAGCAGATTTGCCTGAAGAAACATGCTTCATGACAAATTCATAGGTTGCTGTATCTGCTTTGCAAGAACTCGGAATTATTCTGTATCCTTTCTCTTGTAAATACAAACCAATTATATCTTCACAGTCTTCTGATGAAATTAGAGACAACAAATCGGCAGAAACAGATTTTAAGGGATATCTGTAATCACTGGAAAGTGAGTTATATATAAATGCAGAATAAATTTTGACAGATTCATCATCGACTGCCTGCACGGTACGGTTCGGGATAAAGCTATTAATTACTTTTCCAGGGACTGCATCAACCGCACCAACTTTTTTCCAATCGCAATCCCTAATATTGACTACATCGGCAAACCGGTATTGATTACCAGCTTCATAACGCCAGTCACTCTTAATTCGGCCAATGTAATAAACACCACTCCAATCTCTTGTCCAGCACAAATCATTCATCTGCATTCTATTCTTGAGAGCATTAAGGGCTGGCCACCACCCTTTATCTCCTTTGTTGTAATATTTCTCCTCCGCCAATTTATAATAAGTATCCCAGTCAGTATTGTCTAAGTTATCAATAGCCCAGCCGACGCCTAGTATTTTCAGATTAATACAAAATTGGCGAGGATCAGTGTTATGTTCTGATGCCGTCTTGATATTCAGCCGCCAAATAGTCGGCATTGGATAATTCTCCTTTTCTTAAATTTTATTTCACGCATAATGTTATGTATACCCACATGGCAATGTAGCGCAGTGGAATTGCCAGCCTGAGTTGATGCGGTCGTTAGGCCAAAAAAAATTATCCCAGCCTACCCGACTTAACTTCAGGTGATAGTTGCTCCTCAAAGTAGACTTCGAGAGCTGCGACCCAGTGTTTGTCTTCAGATTTCTTCACATTAAATAGCAGTAGTCTCATTCCTTCATCATTCTTGAGGGTGGTCATTACTCCGCCGGTATTGTCCTCAGGTGTTCAAAAGCGCGCTTTCTGGCATTTGTAAAATGCCTTCCCACCTTTATAACACCCCGTACAGGATGCCAGAACACATAAACACCTGGCTTCCAAATATGCTGTTCCTGAGAATTCTCTGTTTCTGCTAAAGATAAGTCGTATATCTCGAACTTGTTTCGATGTGCCACGAACTCCTTTTTAAATAAATTTATTATTTCTGTAATGTCCATTGTTAAAAGCCTTGCCTACTTTAATGCACCCCATGCTTGCCACTTGTTACAGGCAGCGCTGGCCTGTTTGTCTTGTCCTTTCCAAGGGCCACCCTGAAGCAGGCATTTCCCCTTGGAGCTCGATGAGTCAACCGTTACTCGTTGACCAAATGTGTCAACTTGACGAGTTCCACCCCAGAAGTTACAAACTGCACAGTTCTTGAAGCTTTTTGGATAAGTTTGAGCCATCTCTCTTCTCCTTTCTTTTCTTTGCCGCACTTTTGTTTGTTAAACCATCATGCGGCGGCTTTTCATGGTGGCCTAACAATTATTACACGAACTACTGTTTGTTCTTAATTTCTGACAGTAATATATCATATCCCGGGCTGATAGCAAAGGAAGAAATCCAATAAAATCGCAAGCGATATTCCCCCCTTTAAAGAAACCATCGCTTTTAAGTATAATTCTTATTATGTGGAAAAGGAGGGGTTATGTCAGTTAAAGA
>CAZBSJ010000101.1:2727-6525 GCA_964494165.1 uncultured Nitrospiraceae bacterium | reverse complement strand
AGTTTTCTGCATGAATGGATCGCATGTGCCTTTAAGTATGATGACGGCATCAGCTCCTGCAGCATCTGCGGTCCTTATTATAGTCCCCAGATTCCCGGGTTCCTGAATGCTGTCAATGACTATTAATAGGGGATGTGTTTTTAATGGGATTGCGTCGAGGTTTTGCGGAGTATAAGAGGTTGCTGCCAGAATCCCCTGGGGCGTTTCTGTATCAGTCAATTTATTCAGAATGTGATCGGTTATCTCATATGCTTCATCAGTCTCTTTGAGAATCTGTCTGATTAACTTTTGGTTTTCCTTTTTTGAGGCAAAGGCATGGGTGAAAAAAAATGTCTTGATCTTACAGCCGGACACAATGGCCATCTCGATCAGATGAGGCCCTTCGATTATAAAAGCTTCATGCCGATATTTGCTTCTCCTGTTTTTTATCTCAAGCGCTCTTTTAATATGCGCATTCGAAGGGCTCGTGATCTTAGAGTACTTCATTCTTTCCGGGACTTCATCCACTCTCCGTACTCTTTGGAGTTCACATAGCCTTCATACTCAGGTATGTCTTTTAAATCTGTCAGCGGTATGCCGAGATCATCTTCGATTGCTAAAAGCGCCCGTGTTGTTTCTTTATAATTCTTTTCATCGAGAGAGATTGCAACCAAAAGCCAATATGCATCTATCAGCTGGGGTTCTTCTGCGATTGCCTTTTTTGCGGATTCCTTGGCAGGTCCGAATTTATTGTCAGCATGATATATATTTCCGCGCATAATGTGCAGATACGGGTCGCCGCCCACACTTTTGTCGAGACGGTTAACCGACTGTATCGCCTCATTATATTTTTTGTTTATGACATGCGAGTCGATCATCAGAAGGTCAAGCGCCGGGTCATTCGGAAACCCCTTTCTGAAGGCCTGCATTGCGCTGTCGTATTCTTTTTCATCTACATCAGCCGCATATCTGAGGCGTAAGATAAGAAGGTTTTTATCCTTTTGCAATGAGCTGGGCAGTTCATAATATATCTTTAAGGCCTCTTCATTTTTCCCTTCTCTGTTTAACTCCTGCATTTTTTGTATCTTCGGAAGATTTTTGACAAAATCACTTTCCCATCCCAGCAGTTTTTTTATGATTCCTTTTTCTGCATCATACATCAAAGGTAGAAATCCGCGGCGAAGCGTATCACTCATCAGTTCTCCGTTTGAAAAGGTGTATATGTCTACAATCTTTACTTCTTTGGATTTTGTTTGCGTAAGATACATGTTGTGGTAGTTGAGCCCGCCTTCTGCATCAAGCATGCGGAAAAGCGCCCGATACTCATTATTAACGCGCTGAAGCCTGAGGAACTTGTAACTACCTGTGTCTTCCATTACATCGAGAATTCTTTGCCCGTATGAGCTTTTCTCCAGGGATTTCTTTACGCTGGAGCGGTATCCGTTCTTAATATTGTCGCCTATCGTATAGGTTTTTATTGCCTTATCAACGATGGCATCAAAATCGATACTGTTGTCCAATATAGAAGGGTCGCCGTCATTCATTGATGTTTCGATCTTTTTGGAAAAATCGGTGTAGTTTTTTTCATCAGCACTCTGGGCTGATAAAACCTCTTCTGCGATTAAAATCCCTGATAATATGATTAATATCGCAGGCAGGAATACGGTAAGCCTTATTAATTTAGTCATAAAGTTATCCTTTCTTTTCTTATTTTTCTTGAGCAGATTTTATCAATCTGTAACATTCATTGTCAATTTATATATAGTGATATTAATCACTTGATAATTTACTTATCCTGCTGCAAAGTGTATATTTGTGGTTATTAAGGTTTGCCTTATACGGCAGGCATTACGGGATAGGTTATGGAAAACGAACATGAAAAACTTGTAAAGACCTCGGTCTATCTTGAGGAAAAAGTACTCGAGGCCCTTGAAGAAACTGCAAAGGAGCTGGAGAAGCAGACAAACAAGAAGTGGTCAAAAGGCGCGGTAATAAGACTAGCTTTAAGGGATTTTTTTACACGAAGAGGGAAAATCCTGTGAACACAGAAGGTTTCATTGATCTGCACACACATGGAGTCGGCAGATATGATACAAGGACTGACAGGCCTGACGATATCCTGAAGATGGCAGGGATTTTCAAGAAGGCCGGCACAGATGTAATCCTGCCGACTATCTATTCAGCTTCAATCACAGAGATGAGAAAGAACATGGAAGCGGTTAAAACGGCGATGGCAATCGGAGCTGGAGATTCCGGGCTTGCAACTATTCTCGGCCTGCATCTCGAAGGCCCGTTTCTTAATCCTCTGAGAGCCGGAGCCCTGAATAAGCGTTCATTCATAAAACCAACCATATCTTCGTTTAGTAAGTTAATTGACGGATATGAAGACATAATAAAGATAATAACTATCGCTCCTGAAATGCCGGGCGCCTTGAAGATAATCGAGAAGTGCGCTGGGATAGGCATTAAGGTGAATATGGGGCATTCCGATGCTACATATGAACAAGCGGTTGACGGGGTGCAGGCAGGGGCCACAGGGATTACCCATCTGTTTAATGCGATGAGGCCATTTCATCACCGGGAGCCCGGATTAGCCGGGCTTGGGCTTTTGCATGAATATATTTACATAGAGATCATTGCTGACGGGATTCATCTGCATCCAAAGACCATTGAGCTTGTCTTTGCTACAAAGCGGCTTGACAGGATTATAATTGTCTCTGATTCTGTGAAGGGTGCGGGTAAGGGTACGCCGGCGTATAAATCAAAAGGAGTTCTGGCAGGAAGCGGGATGACTATTGCTGATTCTGTGAAGGTGCTTAAGGACATAAAGATTCCTGATGCAGAGATAATCGAGGCGACTGTTGATAATCCGAGAAGGTATATCTCATAACCTAAACGTAAAGGCATGTCATATTCAAAAGTTTTGAAATGCGACAGATATAAAAAGAACATTGTGTCCTCTATTTGAAAATTTGGAGGGAGTCTGAACCTTCGACTAAAGTCTTCGGTTACATATGATCTGGAATGTATATTAGCCAATACTTAAAGGAGTCGCTTCAAAACTTTTTCATCCAACATGCCTTTATGCCGGATTAAAAAGGGATCTAATAAACTGAAAAATTTTGTGATATAATTTTTTCATCAAGGGCCGATCCTTATAAACCGCAGGAGGGCATATGAAAAAGCTTTATTTTCTTGTTTTCATCTTTTCGATATTAATTTCTCTTTCTGCAAATGCTGGGGGAAAGGAGGTAAAGGACATGTTAAAGGATATTCACTGGCTGGGGCATGATACTTTTAAGATTACAGGCGAAAAAGTAATCTACACAGACCCGTTCAAGATCAAGAAGAAGGATACCGCAGACATTATACTAATCACGCATGAACATTATGACCATTGCTCACCCGAGGATGTGAAAAAGATTCAGGGACCAAATACTGTAATCGTGACTGTCTCGGATTGCGCAGATAAACTAACCGGGAAGATAAAGACTGTTAAGCCCGGAGACAAGATAAATGTCGGAGGCATCGACATAGAAGCTGTTCCTTCGTATAACACGAATAAACAGTTCCACACAAAAGACAGGGGATGGGTAGGGTACATATTCACTGTTAAGGGCCAGCGTATTTACATAGCAGGAGACACTGATTATATACCGGAGATGAAGACATTCAAGAATATTGATATTGCGCTCCTTCCGGTTTCAGGAACTTATGTCATGACAGCTGATGAGGCTGTGAAGGCAGCGCTGGATATCAAACCCAAGATTGCGATCCCTATGCACTATGGCTCAATTGTCGGCTCGGACAGCGATGCAA
>CAZBSJ010000101.1:0-2627 GCA_964494165.1 uncultured Nitrospiraceae bacterium | reverse complement strand
GCGGTATGGAAAAAGATAAAATCACTGAGAGATAAGGGTTTTGAAATAGAAGGCTCTACTGCCAAGGGATATAAATTGATAAAATCACCCGAATTTTCCATAGAAGAGCTGAAGACTCTGATAAAAGGGGTCTTCGGAAAAGAGATTGTTTTTCGCGAGAGCATTGATTCAACGAATACGCTTGCAACAGAGCTCGCAGAAAAAGGCGTTGCTCACGGGACCTTAGTTCTTGCAGACAATCAGACAAGGGGCAAAGGCAGACTAGGGAGGACGTGGCTTTCTCCTCCGAAAAGCAATATATACATGAGCATTATCCTGAGGCCTGAGATTGCGCCAAAGGATGCAACCATGCTTACCATAATGTCAGCTGTTGCAGCTGCAAATGCCGTAAGAAAGGCAACAGGGCTTAAGGCTGATATAAAGTGGCCGAATGATCTCCTTGTCTCAGATAAAAAATTAGGGGGCATACTTACAGAGTTAAAATCTGATCCTGACAGGGTTATATTTTCCGTTATCGGCATAGGCATAAATGTGAATATTAAACAGAATAGCTTCCCCTCAGATATCAGGCCCATTGCCACTTCTGTCAGGGAAGAGATGGGGAAATCTTACCCAAGAACGCTTCTGATTGCAGGTATTCTGGAAGAAATGGAAAAATGGTATAAGGTTCTTATAAAAAAAGGCAGAATGCCGGTTCTTGAGGAATGGAAAAAACTCTCATCAACGCTTGGCAGGAAGGTAAAGGCAACTGTCGGCAATGAGATATTTACAGGTACTGCAACTGATATAGATGAAGAGGGAATGCTTATCCTGAAACTTCAGTCAGGCGTTCTTAAAAGGATAAGCGCAGGCGATATTACCATGCTGAGATGACTTAGTCATCCCCTGTTAATTTTAAGAGGGGATGAGTGATTTAGTCCTGATGTATTTCGAAGATCTCTTCGAACGCAGGTTCCATCTCTCTGAATGCCTTAAGAACCTTTGGGTCGAAATGCTCCGGCATGGTTCTGCCGCTTCCCTTAAGGATTGTACTGCATGTTTCCTCATGTGTGAAAGGCTTTTTATACGGCCTTTTGCTGCGCATTGCATCATATTGGTCAGAGAGGATGACTATCCGCCCCTCGATGGGAATGTCTTCGCCCTTAAGTCCATTGGGATAACCGCCTCCATCCCATCTTTCATGATGAGTAAGTGCGATGGTGGCAGCCATCTTAATCCCTGGATAAGAAGATCCATTCAGCATCTTTTCCCCGATTGTCGTATGCGTCTTCATGAATTCGAATTCCTCCTTGGTAAGCTGGCCCGGTTTCAGGAGTATGCTGTCAGGGATGCCTATTTTCCCGATGTCATGCATGGGGCTTGCGAATGTAATCATATCAATGAATTCTGACGGCAGGTTCAGCTTTTCAGCGATCTTTTTAGAGTAAAGCCCGATTCTTGAAATATGAGTTCCGGTATCAGTGTCTCTGTATTCAGCAACTTTTGTGAGACGGCTTATTAATTCGTTGCTCATATCTTTAACCATGGCTAAGGCATCGGCGAGTTCTTTTGTCCTCTGGCGGACAGTATTTTCAAGAGTAGTTTTATAATTCTTTTCCACTTTCTGAAGCCTGTTATAACTGATTGCCTTTTGTATGGAATGTATCAGGTGGTCGGAAATATAAGGTTTTGTAATGAAATCAAACGCCCCTTCCTTTATCGCCTTAACTGCAATGTCCAGATCAGCATAAGCCGTCATAAGGATTACCGGTATCTGGGCATTATAGGTATGAATTTCATGAAGAAGCTGTATCCCGTCTATCTCAGGCATTTTGATGTCAGTCAGCACAACATCTACGCTGTTTTTATAAAGTATTTCCAGTGCGGTTTTGCCGTTCTTTGAGGAAAAGACATTGTAACCGCGTTTCTTTAATAAGATGGACAGAGAATCAAGCACATAGTGCTCGTCGTCAACAACAAGTACCGATGCTGAATTCTCTGAATTCATTTGTCGAGGACCTCCCGTATTTTTCTCAAAAGCGCATTCGGAGAAAAAGGCTTTGATATCAGTTCTATCCCCGGCTCCAGAATTCCCTTTTTGTGTATTATGTTTGCAGTATAACCGCTCATGAAAACAGCTTTCATGTCAGGCCTCTGTTTTTTTATCTCCTCATAAACCTCTTTGCCGTTCTTCTTGGGCATTATAACATCCATGACAATGAGGTTTATTGCTGTCGTATCTGCCTTGAATTTATTTAAGGCATCTTCACCGTCCTCTGCAATGATTACTTTATATCCGTTTGCCTCGAGGACGTCTTTTATCAGCTCTCTTGCTGTATGATCATCCTCTGCAACGAGTATCGTCTCAGTGCCTTTGATCGAAGCGGAAAAGATTGAAGGCTGAATCTCCACAGTCTCTCCCTCAACAGCCGGGATATATATCTTGAAGGTTGTTCCTTTTCCGGGTTCGCTGTAGACATTGATATATCCGTTAAGCTGTTTGACTATTCCGTAGACCATTGAAAGCCCAAGCCCTGTGCCTTTGCCGATGTCTTTTGTGGTAAAGAAAGGTTCGAATATCCTTTCAGATGTTTTTCTGTCCATGCCGATTCCGGTATCAGTTACGGATATCAGCATATGCTTTCCGG
>CAZBSJ010000100.1:0-6568 GCA_964494165.1 uncultured Nitrospiraceae bacterium | reverse complement strand
TTCTGCAATCTTTCGATGCTCGTCTTTGCATCCTCTGCGCTGTGAGCCTCAAGGGTATAAATGATTTCCTTATCTTTCAATGCTGAAAAGAGCGTATCAAAATCGAATGAGCCGTCTCCTATCGGGGCATGCGCGTCAGATCTTTTGTCATTGTCATGCAGATGAAGCTCAAATATATATGGTTTTAACATGGCAATCCAATCTTCAAGTGATACTTTAGAAAAAAGATTCAAGTGTCCGGTATCAAAGCATATTCCAAAGCTATCCGAGCCTATCTTGTCCATCAGCAGCCTGAGGCTTTCAGGCTCATCCTCAAAGATGTTCTCAATAGCAATCTTGACACCGATTTCTTCAGCCTTTTTCTTTAACGGCCTCCATGTCAGGATGCTTTTCTCAAGCCATAGGTCGGTCTTCAGGGCATACTTCCATTTTTCATAACCGGAATGAAAGACAACTGTTTTAGCACACAGTTCTTTTGCTATATCAAGCACATGATTAAACCTTACGACTGTTGCTTCTCTCACTTTGGAATCAATAGCACCGGGTGAAAGATCCATAAATGGGGCATGGATGGTGAGGGCCGGATTATAATCAAGGCTCTTCTTTAAAGATAGGATGTCATCTTCCTTTATATAATCGAGGACATTAGAACTAAAATATATCTCAAGATTCAGCCCGCCCTGTTTGATAAACGCAATATGCTCTTTGATCTTGTCATAGGGGACATGTACATGGAAACTAGGCTTCTTTCTTGCAGAATCTGACACTATGCCTTTGCAACAGCTTCTGTCTTTGTCTCTGTTTTTGTTTCTGCCTTAGCTTCTGTTTTAGTATCAGTCTTTGTGTCAGCTTTACTCTCAGTTTTTTTATCAGACTCCTTGCTCTTCTTAGAATCTGCAGCGTAGTCAGTCTTATACCAGCCTGTGCCTTTTAATATAAAGGATGTATTTGAAATAATTTTTCTTAAATCTCCGCCGCACTTGCTGCACGTGCTCAAAGGCGCATCATTAAATTTCTGGAATGCCTCATGTACATCCCCGCATTTGAGACATTCATACTCATATATCGGCATCTTTTAAAACCTCCGGCAAAATTGAATCATTAAATATAACCAAAAAAAATATTTAGGTCAAATCGCTACCGCATGACAGATACAAATTCGGATTACATAAAAAGGCAGTCCAGCCATATCTGGCATTTCTGCCTTCTTGACTTTATACAATCATGATTTTATTATTCATAATCGGGGCGTAGCGCAGCCTGGTAGCGCACACGGTTCGGGACCGTGGAGTCGAAGGTTCAAATCCTTTCGCCCCGACCAAGCAATTCTTTTTAAATCAAGAGGTTTACACTGCCAAACACCCAAAAATTACTCGTATAGAACTCGTATGGCATTGTGTAATCCTCTTTTGTTCTTTTTGTGTGAACAGACAAAAGCCCTGCCATATTTTTATGACAGGGCTTTCTTGCATCTTACCTACCATGCTACTCACTATTTCTTTCAATCAGATTAATGCCAGTTCTTGTCTTGTAGCTGATACAGTTGCGTAATTAATTTTGCCCTTGTATAGTGGATTGTTCAGGATATACTGAACAGTACCGGCACACCACTTTCCGCCTCTTGCAGTAGGGATATTGCTTTCATTAAGCAGGGCAGCTATTTCCCTGAGCGAATAATCTCCAAATCTTAAATCAAATATCATCTGAACTGTCTTAGCTGATTCTGCATCAATGGTTAAGACCTTATCTTTGACCTGATAACCTGTTGCAGGACTTCCGCCAGCATAACCCCCTTTCCTTGCCTTATTGATTCTTCCGCCTGAAAGCCTCATGGTTATAAACGCCTTTTCAAGCTCTGATACAATGTCCATGAACTGCCTGAATGCCTTTCTCATAGGGTCATTACTGCATACATCGGGTTCTTTAATACTGATTAAAACCTTGCCTTAATCCTGCAACTTTCTCAGAAGGTGTTCCTGGATGTATAAATCCCTTGCCAGTCTATCAAGTTTGAATATAAGAACGCCTGAGACATCAGGACTGCTTTCTAAATATTCAAACATCTCAGCAAGCCCCGGTCTATTGTCCAAGTCCTTTGATCCTGATATGCCGTTATCGGTGAATATCTCAGTTAATTCATAACCCTTCTTTTCTGCATACTCTCTTAATGCCTTAATCTGAAGCTCAATAGTCTTTTCTTCTTTTTGATTCCCAGTGCTGACCCTGCAATAACCTGCAAGCTTCATTTCTAATCACCGCCTTTCTTAATCCATTATCCAGTTAAATATTTTTGGTATTACATAGAAAATCAGGATAAACCATAAGATGAAAGACCCAAGCAGTTCCATGCGTTATCACCACCTTTCTCTTAACGTTTACTGTCTTAACGTCTTACCTTCTAACCTCGCCTGTATAAAAAATTAGTATTTTTCATACAGCAAGGGCAGACACCCTTGTCTTTATTTTCACCCACCCCTTGAATGGGTTTGATTAAAGGATGTCTTTTCTATTGGAAGTAGTAGGTTGTTTCCCGATGGAATCGAGGCTAATAAGGGGATATTTTTTACTTGAAAATGTTATGAAAAGTTTGTATGTTTTAACAAAAGTAAGGAATGGTTATGCACATAGTCATGCGCCGATTAATGACATAGAAAAAGGGAAAATGCGATCTTGGATAACGTACTAATTGGGATATTTGTTATTACTGTTTCAGCTGGCTTCATTTCGATAGTTGCGTTAATAATTATTGGAATAAAACGTATACAAGGCTCTATGAAAAAGGCGGAATGCGAAACATGTGGAAATCATATCAAAGGCGTGGCTGAGGCATCAGTTCAATCAAAAGAAACGGGGAGAATCTATTTTCCAGAAATGGATGGTTCAACCGTTAAATTAGGTGCTGGAGACAAACTAATGAAGACTGAAAAAATCAGTTTGAAAAAATTGGATGATTCTGTTAATCTTCTTTGCCTGGCCTGCGGTCAGCGTCTTGATGAGGAGAGAATCAAAATTGATGAGGAGAAAATCAAAAATTCACCATTGTTTGATTGTCCTGATTGTCATAAACCGATCTCTAAGCGAGCAAACGTCTGTGTTCACTGTGGATGTCCGATTAGTGAAATAATTAACGAAATAGATACTCATGCACACAAGCCATCCGTTATCCAAAAGGTAGAGACCCCTGCTCAGAATATTACAACTATTCCTAAATGCCCCACATGTCAGTCTACTAACGTTGAAAAAATATCTCTTAAAAGTAAAGTAGGCAAGGTTGTTCTTGTTGGTGTATTTGCAATTGGCAAGGTCAGCAAAACTTTTAAATGTAATGCCTGTGGCTATCAGTGGTAATATACTTGAAGCAGAAAAACTTAGGGACACTTTCCGTATTATCTGTAAAGCATTGATTATATCCGTGTCAGCCTCATTAAGAATGCAGAAAAGACAGAGAGGATATTTTCTACTTGAAAATATTAGAAAAAGGTTATATTTTTTTAAACAACAGGGAATTAGCAGATAATCTTATTCTAGAGGATAATAGGAGGGAATGAGTAGTGAAAGAACTACTGATAATATTGGGGGTGTTGTTAGTTGCTATCGCTACCTTAATAATACGTTTCTTTACTGAAATGGATAAGAGGACTTATTCAAATATTGAACTTGAAGGAACTGTTTCAAATACTGAGCAGGGCGCTATGAAAATGAGTGAAGTCATTGACGAAAACAAAAACAAACTTATTCGGTGTCCTGACTGTGGGAAAGATGTTTCATATAGAGTATCTTCATGCCCTCACTGTGGTGCTCCGGTAGAGGTAGGGAAAGGGATTATATCTACAAAACGCATTTTACCAGTAATCTTAATTTGTTTTTTCTTTGCTGTTTTAGGCCTACATAGATTTTATGTTGGCAAAACGATGACAGGCTTTCTTATGCCTATTTTATTTATCCTTGGTTTTTTCACCTTTGGTATAGGATGGATTATTTTAGTCATTTGGTATATTGTTGATTTTGTAATGATTGTATCGGGGGCATTCAAAGACAGTCATGGCCTACTAATAAAAAAATGGACATAAAAAAACACAGAGAAGTTTTCCGTATTATTTTATTATGCTGCATTTTTTCTTTATAAACAAAAGGTGCTATTTTTTTCATAATTGTTAGCATAAACATGGAAGGACAATGCAAGTAAGATCAAAAACACTACTTTGTCTGCTGAAGATACTTATCAGTTTTCTGTTTTTGCCTATTTGGGGATGCCATGGTAGTATTGCATCAATAATGATTGCTAATTCATATTCTACCGATGAACGCTATCTTAAAGATTTTGAATTTAGTAGCACTGACGAAGTGCAAGAATACGCTGATAACTATTTATATTTTGCATACAAATTAACTGATGAGGAATGGAAAGGATTTTATAAAAAATATCCAAAATTTTGGAAAGAAATTCAGGCTGCTAAATCATATACATTTTATAGTGATTTCAATAGGGGGTATACTGCTTATGCCTTTAAATGGGCACTCTTACAGCAAAGAGACTTATGGGATAAACAAGAGCTTCAAAGGCTACAAGACAATTATCCGTTGCCAGGCGACAACATTCATAAAGTCGTATTTTCCTTAGGCCCACCGACACGAATAATATGGGATAATGACTTCGAAATTCTAATTTTCAAAGATGATACAGCAGCAATTTTCGAGAATGGAGTATTTTCAAGGAGAGTTGATTGTAAGGACTGTTCCAGAAAAAATACAAAAGGGCAGACGCCACAGATTGGATTCAAAGAACTAGAATTTGAATTAGATGATGAGGCCATAATCAAAAAATTTTCACAAAAACCAAAACAAAATTAAACATCTTTCTTAAGGCACTTCAAGGCTTATCTGTCTGCATCTTGAATTAATCCTATAATATGTGGTATTGTAAAACTACTATATGGCTGAACTCCTTATACATGACAAGGTTAAAGACAAATACGGAGGCATTTTAGAGATTAAGGTATGGTCAGTCCCTAAATCAAAAGCTAAACCACACGGGTATAAATACTCTCTGGTATATATCAGGCATGGCAGGCGTGTTTTAGGGTATGACAATGCAGAAGGCAAGGGAGATCACAGGCATTACGGTAATAGAGAAATGCCATATAAATTTCAGGGTATTGATAAACTTTTTGAAGATTTTCGCAGAGATTTAAGAGAGGTGATGAGAAATGAGAGTTAAAAATGTAACCATAGGGATTAAGAGCATTGAGGCGATGCTTGGTGATGCAAAAAGCATTATGAAAAAGCTTGAGAGCGGAGAGAAAGTAAAGAAAAGAAAACCGGGGATATATTTTGACAGCATAGAAACAATGAGAAAGGCAATAACGCCGGAGAGGGTGAAAATCCTTCAGGTCATCAGGGGAAGACATCCGAAATCCATCTATGAGCTTGCAAAACTGCTTAACAGAAACCTCAAGAATGTTTCAGACGATGTGCATTATCTTGCAGAACTGGGACTGCTTGAGCTTGAAAAAGCTAAGACCAACGGCAGAGAGAAGACAACACCGATGGTGAAGTACAATAAGATTCTGCTTGAGATTGCGGTGTAACTGTACAGTTTCGCAAACAGTTTTGAGAAACCAATATTTCACAGCAGATTAGGAGCAATGAAAAAATGACAAGGGTAGAAAATATGATGACCGGCCTGATCTTGGGTGAAGATGATAAGGCGTAAATGAAATATTCAAATCCTTTCGCCCCGACCATATAAACTTTATAAACCTTATGCTGCCCTAATTCAGCCTTCCCTCTTCTTTAAGTTTATTTACTATCTCCTGTATCTGGGGCAGAACCTCAATCGCAGCCTTTTCTCCTTCAAGAACAGCTTCGTGCCTTTTTGTAAAATCAGCGCTTCCGATATAACCGACCTTTGGTTTTATTACTATATCAGCCTTAGCAAGCTGTGTTTCTGCAAGCTTTGCATACATTACGCTTATTGACTGGAGAATTGTCTCTATAGTTCCTTGCGGAGTGACTGCGCCGATATCGCTTGAGATATCCACGGCTATAACCACATCAGCGCCTAATCTCCTTGCCGCATCAACTGCAACAGGGCTTACAACGCCTCCGTCAACATACAGCCGCCCGGAAATATTTACAGGCCTGAATATGCCGGGGACTGAACAGCTGGCCCTAACTGCGGTGCCTGAGTTGCCTGTCCCGAATACCATTTCACTTCCGGTCTGTATATCAGTTGCTACAACATAAAAAGGCACTTTAAGTTTCTCCAATGGCGTGTTGTTCAGAATTCTGTTTACATAGCTCTCGATCTTTTCTCCCTTAATAAACCCGTTGTCAGGTATTGTTAGGTCAATTATATCCCCTTTTTCGATGGAGAATGACAGTTTCTGGATTTCATATGCGCTGTATCCATATGCGTAAATTGAGCCTACAAAGCTGCCCGCGCTTGTTCCGACCACCATATGTATTGGAATCTTATTTGCCTCAAGCATTTTAAGAACTCCGATATGAGCAAATCCTTTAGATGCTCCTGCGCCGAGCACCAATGCGATCTTTGCAGGTGCAGGAG
>CAZBSJ010000099.1:4177-6600 GCA_964494165.1 uncultured Nitrospiraceae bacterium | reverse complement strand
CTTGAATCTGAGCTTTTCGGATATGAAAAAGGTGCATTTACCGGAGCATATACCAAAACATACGGCAAGTTAGAATACGCAAACAAGGGAACCCTTTTCCTCGACGAGATTGGAGAACTCCCTGCTCAGCTGCAGGTAAAACTCCTGCGTTTCCTTCAGGAGAAGACAATCCAGAGGGTTGGAGGAAGGGAAAACATATTCGTAGATACAAGAATAATAACAGCAACAAATAAGGATCTTTCAAAAGAAATAAAAGAAGACAGGTTCAGAGAAGATCTGTTCTACAGGATTGGCGTGATCACGATAACTCTCCCTCCTTTGAGAGAGCGCGGCAGTGATATAATGCTGCTTTCGAATTTTTTTCTCCAGAGATTCAAGGAAGAGTTTTCCAAGAAAATACAGGGTTTCGATCCGGCCGCTTCAGAAATGCTGAAATCATATCACTGGCCCGGAAATGTAAGAGAGCTCGAAAACAGAATCCAAAGGGCAGTGTTAATGTCAGACTCTGTAAACCTAAAACCAAAGGATCTCGGTTTTGCAAAAAATGAAAAGTCCAAAAGATTCACTTTAAATACAGACCCTAATATGTCCCTCAAGGAAACTAAAGAAAGAGTCGAAAAAGAAATAATTGCCACAGCGATGGAAAAACATAACAGCCAGATATCAAGGGTGGCAGAAGAGCTCGATATATCCAGGGCCACGCTTTATAATCTTTTAAAGAAATATAACATTGCCATAAGTATTGTCGATGAAAACCAATAGATCAACTGTTTATAAGTTTAGCAGCTTTACCTTTTGAAGTACGCTGTAAAAAATATTGACATAAGTGTCAGGACATTTTACACTTTTTCCTGAAAAAAGACATAAATCCTTTGAATTTTAAGGTTTTTTTCTGTGCATTTTAGGTATATTTCTTGCTTTTAAGTTAAAGCTATATGTATTACCTGTTTGATATACAATCGTTTAAAAGGGCCTTTGAGGCCATCTCGAGCCTCACAGGGCTTCATTATTCTTTATATGATGAAAAGCTCCAGCACGTGCTTCACGCAGGCAAGGAAGACAGACTGCTTGAAGCGCTTAAAACAAGCGCCAGAGGCAAAGAATTCTATACAAGCTTTATTTCCACAAACCTTAAGACGTCTTTCAAAAGAACAGAGACCTTCATAATAAAAGGACCGTTATCCCAGTATCACATATTCATACCTATAACTTATAAAAATATCGCATTGACTATTTTAGCTGAGGCATTCTACCCTGCCCTTAGCGATTTCAAAAAAGCATATGCTGAAGCCGCAGATGAGTTCGGACTGGGAAAAAGAAGCGCTGATGAATGGAGCAAAGATATTTTAATTATGTCATTAAAAGACGTAGATGAAAAAATAAGGGATGTGCGGGCTATTGTCGAGAATCTTGTGGAATCAGAGTATGAAAAAGGTGAAGTAAACAAGCAAAGACAATGGTCTAAAACAATCATCAGCATTATGGCCAATCTAAAACCTGATGCCACGATCAGGGAAATCCACCAGATAATAATTGATGCCGTAACATTTCTCTTTGATATCGATACAGCTGCTATTTTTCAAAATGAGAATGGCTACTTCCTTTCTGACATAACAGTCGGAAGACATAAAGATTTCTTTCAGAAACTTACCTTGACCGAAAAAAATCAGTTTATGTCGAAGGCCTATGCCACAAAAAAACCGATCTCTGTCCTGGACAGCCACCAACTGTGGCATGCCGGATTTACAGAGGAAATAAGTTCCATGCACCTGTTCCCGATAACTTCGGAAACAGGCTTTTTTGGTTTTCTTGGGATATTCAACACTGTGCTCGAAAGAGAGGCTTTCGAATCGATTAACGAACTATGCAGACTTTCTGCATATCTCTGCGGAATAAGGAATCTGACCATAGACTGTGAAAAAAGAGCCAGTGATTTAAACCAGATTTCTTCCAAAGCACTGAATCTCTCCATGCTTTACAAACAGCCCAGCCATCTTTACGAGAGCATTGTTGATGAGGCATCAAGCATTGTAAAAGCCGAGAGATGTTCTCTGATGCTCCCGCAGAATGATGACGGCAATAAAAACTTTCTTAAGATAAGCGCGGTAAAAGGGCTTAACAAATGGCTCATGGAAAATGTTAAAGTCCGGATAGGAGAAGGGATATCAGGCAGGGTTTATGCGCAAGGGCTTCCAATCCTTATCGACCGCGAAGAAAAACTGAAGGAATACACCAAAATGCCCAAGACGCACTATAAGACCTCTTCTGCAATGAGTCTGCCCCTGAAGGTGACTGATGAAATCATAGGAGTTCTTAATCTTTCGGATAAGAGTTCAGGCGAGCATTTTTCTGAAAAAGATCTGATGATACTTAATTCATTTGCTGTGCAGGCATCGCTGCTTTTGAAGCTTTCATCCTGCCAC
>CAZBSJ010000099.1:2938-4077 GCA_964494165.1 uncultured Nitrospiraceae bacterium | reverse complement strand
CTTATGGGAGATTACGTCTTAAAAGAGATATCTTCAATAATGACAAAGACAACAAGAGTTAACGATGTGCTGGTAAGATTCGGCGGAGAAGAATTCGCCATAATTATGCCTCAGACTTCCAAGATAGAGGCATTCAACGTAGCAGAAAGAATAAGGAACAATATCAAAAACCTGATACAGCCCACATGGAAAAAGTTTCCGAGAAAATACATATCCGTGAGCATCGGCATAGCGATGTATCCGGAATGCGGAGACCCCAAAGAAAATATTATAAGATGGGCTGATAAGGCGATGTACAAGGCAAAGACTCAGGGGAAGGATTGCACTGTTGTGTGGGATGCTGGCCTGGAACAGCCAAAAAGTCCTCAAAAGGATGCTGGCAAAAAGGCTGACAAAAGAATATGGTTCCTGTAGTGCCCATGTAAACAGTAGTCAGATATCCCTAGTGTAAACACCGGGAATCTATGACGAACAACATTTTAAACGGGAATACAGAGTTCCTCCAGAAAAAACTCTTGGTGCTTCAAGAGATATCAGGTGCTATTGTCGCAACTACCAATATCTCTGCGACCGCAAACCTTATGCTGGACCTCACGCTCAACTATACAAATGCAGAAAAAGGCTCGCTCATGTTAGCAAATGAGGCAGGAGAACTGCATATCCTGGCTGCAAGAGGAATGGACATTCCGTTTATCGCTTCATATAAGGTAAGGATCGGCGAAGGCATAGCAGGGACTGTAGCAAAAAATCTCTATCCTGTGCTGGTTGAGGATATAAATAAAAATGAAACTTTTATGAAAGAGGTTCACAGAGACCGCTATAAGACCAAATCATTTATTTCCTGTCCTGTGATAAGCAAAGGGAAACTGCTCGGAGTTTTAAACATAAATGATAAAATCGATGGCACTAATTTTACCGAAGATGAATTTTCTCTGGCGAAGATTATAGCTAACCAAGCAGCGGTAGCCCTTGAAAATGCATTTTTAATGACCCAGATTAAGGGGAAAGCCCTTGAACTGGAAGAGTTGAACAAGCGTCTTATCGAATCGGATGTTGTCAAAAATGAATTCATTACACGAATATCTCATGAACTGCGGACACCCCTGAATTCCATCAAAGGTTCTGCTTATTATCTGGAT
>CAZBSJ010000099.1:0-2838 GCA_964494165.1 uncultured Nitrospiraceae bacterium | reverse complement strand
GATTTTGTAAAAATCATCTTAACCCTGTCAAAAAAACTCCCTGAAACCATCGAGCAATGCCTGAACAGCAGCAAGAAAACATTTCATTCAGAACAGTCTGAAGAGAAACTGAAGCTTTATCTCGCCTGTAAAGTGGCAGAGAACCATAAATGGAAGATAAATGCAGAAAATAAAGACAATACTTTTGTTTTGACTGTAATTATCCCCAAAAGTAAAAAACAACGGATTGAGGCAGCTATAGATACCACCACAGATATGTTCATGGAATTCATATCAGAGATCCTGGAGTTAAATATCTGTTCCTTTATGCTTGCTGATGACATTACCGGCGAATTAATGATAAAAAGCGCAAGAGGATTGGATGATAATATAATCAAACGGACCAGAATACGACTAGGAGACAGCATCGCCGGATGGGTCGCGCTAGAAGGAAAGCCATTGCTGATCGAGGATATCGAAAATGACTCAAGGTTTGGGAAAAGAAGCATCTCACAGTACAGTACAAAGTCACTGCTCTCAATACCCATAAAGGTTAAAGATAAAGTAGTCGGCGTTATCAACATGAATAATAAAAAAACCGGAGACATGTTCACCGAGCAGGATCTTTCTGTTGCTTTAACCCTAGGAGAACGTATCTCATATTTTATCGAAAAGCTTTACTCCGACGAGTACAAGGAAAATGAGTTCAAGAAATTTATAACCTCATTTGAAGCTTTACTAAGCGCAGAGAAAAACTATTTCAAAAAAGGACGTTTTATCCCCGACCTCATGGCTGCAATCATGGATAAATTAGGCGCTGACGAAAAAAACAAAAAAACGGCTGTTTACGTATCTACGATATATGATCTGGGGTTAATGCTTATTGACGACGAATCAACAAAAAATAAAAAGCTAATGACAGCAGAAAAAAATACTTTGAAAATACATCCATACGCAACTGTTGACCTCTTAAAAAACTTTGAATTCTCGGACGACGTCAAAAAAGCGATATTGCATCACCATGAAAGATTCGACGGCACAGGCTATCCTGACAAGCTGAAAGGCGATGCGATACCTTATATCTCAAGAGTTCTGGCTGTTGTAGATGCATACTGCGCTATGATTACTGATAAGCCCTACAGAAAAGCGTTCACCAAAGATGAGGCAATGCAGGAAATAAAAAATGAATCAGGTTCTGTCTATGACCCGAAAGTTGTCACGGCGCTGGAACAGCTCGTCCCGCTGATTTAACCTTCCTCTTATTATCACTTCACCATCTTTCTTTTTTCTTCAAGTTCTATGTCCAGATATTTCAATTTCTCGACTTTATCTTTGAAGTCCTTGTTTTCTTTCTCGAGTCTGACTATTTCCTTAAGCATCGCAAGCCAGTTCTGGATCAGATCGGTTTTTCCGCCTGTACTGTCCAGAGACACAAAAGTTTCAAACTCCTTTAAAGCCTTTTGATAATTTGGAGAGGGATTTCTGTAATGGGAATGCAAAATCGAAAGATTCAGCCTTATAGCAGCCAAACTTGAATTTTCTTCTGGTTTTTGAATAATTGATTCCAGCTTAGCTATCTCTTTAGGGAAATCCGCTGCTTTCAATTCTGAATAATGCGCATAAATCAAAAATGGATTTACATCTTTTTTTATTCCGACATAAGTGCAACTGCTTAAAATGGCCGCTATTAAAAACACAAACAGATATCTGAAATAAATGTCCTGTTTAAGCATCCTTTGCCCTTCTCCTCAAATTGTATCTCTCCGAGAAATTTATGACATTATCTCCTTCCTTTTCATGGAGACAGTCTCTGCGGTTATCCACAACGAATATGCTTCCAGGGATAGACTTGGCATATTCCTTTAATTCAGCGGCTATTTCGCCGATCTGCACAGGGCTTACCAGTTTACGATGCTGATTGGTTACCACTGCTATTGATAGAGTCATTACAGGGAATTTCATCTGCTGTCCCTGCCGGTTCCTGCTTATAATATATCCCCTCTCCAAATCCTCAGGATCATAAAATCCCACAATCATCTTATTAAATCCCTCGATAATACTGTTAGCTAAAGTAGGGTACCTGTCAGGAGATGTGATTATAACAAAGTCATCCCCTCCGATATGACCGATAAAATCGTCTTCCCTGCCAAGCTCGCCAACTACTGATTCAATTATCCTTGCGGTCGCCTTGATTACCTCACTGCTTTTTGCATAACCATATCTGTCATTAAATGCCTTAAAATTATCCATATCGCAAAGACAGAATGCAAAAAAATCCTCTGCATTCAGTCTTTTCTTGAGATTGTTTTCTATCGCAACGCCTCCCGGAAGCCTGGTCAGCGGGCTGGCATCAAGGGACATCATCTCCAGACGTTTTAATCTTTCTGCCATCTCGTTGAAGGCTAATGCAAGCTCTCCCAGCTCGTCCCTGTTCTCTATCTTGGACTTGTACTCAAACCTCCCGTGCGATATTTCCTCCGTAGCACGCTTGAGCTGGTAAATTGAGGAAGAGATATTTTTTGTGATAATCATCGCTGCGGTTATGCTCAGGACAATGCCTATAGCAGTTAAAAAGCCTGCAACCCTGAAAGCATCCATGCCAATTTTTGATGAAATGTGCATTTTTTCATTCTGCTCGCGTTTTGCATGGGAAGACACTTCCTTGATTAAGGTTATAAGCTCATCCTGCTTATTTTTGATCTTTGAATTATACTCTCGGGCCATTGCAGAAGAAGGTCTTTTAAAATATTCCATTCCCTCTACAAACAAGTCATTGTATTCCTTATGAAGCACATTAAAGCGGTTAATAAGCACATTATATCTGTCTGAAAGTTTACTGACATCCTCAACCATGCGGTT
>CAZBSJ010000098.1:0-6649 GCA_964494165.1 uncultured Nitrospiraceae bacterium | reverse complement strand
AGAAGATTCTCTGCCTTGCAGTCAACATTTGCGCCTGCATCTATTAATACAAAAAGTCCCTTAAGTGTGGGCATTACAGCCGCGATTGCAGGCCTGTCAACGCCTTTTGATGTCCCGAGCGCAAACAAGGCAGCTGCCATTGCTACGCCTGAATTGCCGGCGCTTACAACAGCCGCGGTTTCATTATTTTTTACTGATTCGATTGCACGCTTGATGGAAGAATCTTTTTTTTTCCTGAGGGCTGCAATAGGAGACTCATGCATCCCGACAATCTGAGATGCATGGCTTATATGTATGCGGCCTGAAGGGTACTGCCTTCCCTTCAGTTCGCTTTTTATCTGGGGTTCATCCCCGAAGAGGACGATCTCGAGATCATCATATTCGAGCACGCTCTCGATAGCTCCGTCGACCGTGATAGCCGGGGCATAATCGCCTCCCATAGCATCAAGGGCAATCTTCATGCTTCTTTTTCTACTGTCTCAAGTACCTTACGGCCGTTATATGCACCGCAACTAGGGCATGCTCTGTGAGAAACTCTTACTTCATTACACTGGGGGCATGAGCTAAGATTAGGCATCTGTCCCTTCCAATTGGCCCTGCGCTTGTCCCTTCTTGTTCTCGTATGTCTGTGCGTTGGATTTGCCATTTTATTGCTCCTTTCTTAACAGCTTCCTCAAAACTTCAAGTCTTGGGTCTACACTGTCTAAATTACAGTTACATCCATTTATATTAAGGTCTATGCCGCATTTAGGGCATATCCCCTTACACGCTTCATCGCAAAGCGGCTTCATGGGAATGTTCAGTACGAGCTGTTCTTTCAAAAGCTCAGACACATCGAATTCATTTCCTGAATAAAATCCCATATCAAGTTCATCCTCCCTGATCTCATGCTTAGACTCATCTTTCAGCTCATCCAGAGGATGATACATGACATTTACACTGACATCTATACCGCTTTTATAATGCTTAAGGCACCTGCTGCATTCGAGCTCTGCCATAGCATTTATATCCCCGCTTATAACAAGCTCCGGCCCCACCTTTGTAATGCTCAACTCACCCTTAACAAAAGATAGCAGCCTGACAGCTTCGGTGTCAGGCATCTCATTAATATCTATTTTAAGGCCCTCTTCAGGGATATCATAAATAAGTATTTTCATTTTTAAACAGCCATGGGCACAAGTATATAATTATAAAGAATGCTTAAAAATCATGTCAAGAAATCAAAGGCCCTTATTTTTGAGCCTCCCCAACCATAGGTACAAATGCAACTGAGGTCATCTGCTCTATCTCAAGTTCGCCCTTTTTCTTCTCAGCCAGTGTAAGCATCTGATAATATACTGTGCTGCCCAACGGGATTATAAGTCGCCCCCCTTCCTTCAGCTGTTTAATCAGGGGCGGCGGGATATGATTAGCCGCTGCCGTAATAATTATTGCGTCAAAAGGCGCATGTTCCTTCCATCCGAAATAACCGTCGGCGTATTTTACCTTAATATTTTTGTATCCCAGGTCTCTAAGCCTCTTTTCTGCTTTCTCTGACAGTCCCTTTCTTATCTCAATTGTATAGACCTCTTTAACTATCTCTGCCAGTACTGCTGCCTGATAACCTGAACCTGTGCCTATCTCCAAAACCCTGTCTCCCGGCTTAAGCCTTAAAGCCTCTGTCATAAGGGCAACAACATAAGGCTGAGATATGGTCTGGCCTTCGTCTATAGGCAGAGGATGGTCATTATATGCCCTGTCTTTCAAATGTTCGTCAACATAAAGGTGCCTCGGGATACTGCCCATAACCTCAAGCACCTTTTTGTCTTTTATCCCCCTGCCTTTAATATCACGCTCAAGCATTCGCTGCCTTTTCGCCTTATAAGGGTCGTCTGCCCAGACATGTGCGCTGACAGCAAACGCTGATAGAATAAACACAAGGATTTTGATTTTTTTTGTTAAAAAGGATATCTTCATTTCTGATACTTTGAAAGCTCTGACTTTAACCCGGCAATTTCCTCTTTAAGGGATTTCATTTTTAGCTCCCTTGTTACAGCCATCTGATAAAAACTCTCCAGCTCATTTACTCTTTGCTTGATCTCATCTTCCATTTTCTTGCGCTTTGTGATGTCTCTTATTACGGCAATATTACCGGCTACCTGACTGTCATCTCCGACTAATTTCAGCGCATACATCTCACCATTAAAAACCTCGCCGTTTTTTCTCATGAAATCCAGTTCAAGCATCTTACCTTTAACAAACTCCTTACTGTCAAAAATCTCTTTACCTGCAAGTTCATATCCGTCTTGCCGAGCATAGTAGATCCTTGTGCTTTTCCCTGCAATCTCATCAAGTTCATATCCCAGGGTATCCCTTAAAGCAGGTTGATTTGCATCCAGAATATTACGGTCGGCATCGGCAATTATGATTACATCTCTCATACTGTTAAAAAGATTCCGGTACCCCCTTTCGCTATCTTCCAGTTTTTCATTAGCTTCTTCGAGCTCCCTGACCTTTTCTTCAAGCTTCGTTACCACGACATCCAGATACTTCCTGTAAAACTCCTCATCTTTTTTTATCACCTCTGCGGTTAGGGGTTTTTCTTTTTTAAGCTTCAATTCCTCCAGAATGCTGTTTAATTCATTCCAGAACTCCTCAGGCTCTTTGGGTTTAATGATGAACTCATCCGCCCCAAGAGATATGGCGAGTTCAGCTTCTTTATACCCGGTATAAACAGCTGAATAGAAAATAAAGGGGATGGATTGCAGTCTTTCATCTTTCTTAACAGCCCAGAGAAACTGGAAACCGTCCATCTTCGGCATAAGTGCATCAGAGACTATCACATCAGGTCTAAATGTCTCTGCCATCTGCAGTCCCTCTTCACCGTTTTCCGCAACTGCCACTTCACACCCGTAATGTTCCAGGCTTAATTTCAGTACTGATCTTACTGCAGGATCATCGTCTACAACCAAGACTTTCATTTAAATAATCTCTCTTCTAAAAAATTTTATGCTGAATTGTTAATCTAATCCCTTTGATCAATTATTTCCCTTACTTTTATTATAAGCTCTCTCGGTGAAACAGGTTTGGACAAAAACTGGAAGTCCTTATCCAAAATTCCTTTTTTTTGAATTATATCAGCCGTGTATCCGCTTATAAAGAGGGTATTTACATCAGGGTTTACCTGCTTCATTTCTTCGTATGCTTCTCTGCCATTCTTTTTCGGCATCACAACATCAAGAATCACCAGGCTGAATTCTCCTTTATGCTCATTAAACTTTTTTACTGCATCCTCTCCGTCAAATGCCTCTGTAACTGAATAGCCAAACTCCTTCAATACCGCAACAGTGATCTCTCTTGTGTCCTTATCGTCTTCTGCAACAAGAATCCGTTCGCTCCCGCCTATAATGCCTTGTCTGGCATGCGGCTCCGGTTCGCTGATGCTGAAGTCCCTGTCAGCGATTGGCAGATAAATCTTGAATACAGACCCCTTATCAGGTTCGCTATAAACATTTATATATCCATTATGTTGTTTGACTATTCCATAAACAATCGAAAGACCAAGGCCGGTGCCTTTGCCTAGTTCTTTTGTGGTAAGAAAAGGATCAAATATCCTTTTCTTTATTTCTTCGCTCATGCCTGTTCCTGTATCAGCAACTGAGATTACAGCATATCTGCCGGGCTTGCCGTATGAATGTTCATAAACAAAATACTTGTCAATAACAGATTCTTCTGTGCTTAAAGTAAGAACCCCGCCCTCAGGCATGGCGTCGCGGGCATTAGTAACAAGATTCATGATAACCTGTTCTATCTGGCTTACATCAACCATTACAAGCAGTTCTTTTTCAGAGAACCTAGTACAAAGCTCTATATCTTCTCCGATCAGACGGTAAAGAAGTTCCTCCATCCTCCGCATAATTTCATTCAAGCCGACCAACTTAGGATTTAAGACTTCTTTCCTGCTAAATGCCAGGAGACTGCGGGTAAGTTTTGCAGCACGTTCCGCTGAGGACAGTATATGCTCCACATTGGTTATATTAGGGTCGTTTTTATCCATCTTCAGCTCCAATAGACCGGCGTACCCTACAATAGCAGTTAGGATATTATTAAAATCATGCGCAACGCCTCCTGCAAGCTGGCCGATCGCATTTAATTTTTCTGCTTGCAGCACCCGTGCCTCAAGTTTTTTGCGCTCAGAGATATCACTGGCCAGAACAACCACAGCTTCATGTCCGTCCCACTTTATTTTGTCCGATACAATTTCGACATCAATAATATCACTGTTTTTCTTCTTATGCCTTGATATTTTCGCACCTTGTCCGACACCTTCAAATAAAACCTCTTTTTTGTCTGCTATGTCTTCCGGTAATAAATCACTAATTTTCAACAAAAGAAATTCTTCCCTGTCATATCCGTATTGGAGCAGAGCAGCATTATTAATCGCAATAAAATTAAGGGTCATTGAATCGTGGACCCACATGGGATTGGGGTTGTCTTCAAATAATAACCTATAGTGTTTTTCTGATTTAATCAGTCGTTCATTTTGCTTATCAAGTTCGGTGACCATTGTATTGAATTCATCAGTCAGAGAGGCAATGTCACTGGCCCCTTTTGTCTTAAGCGGGACATAGACCTTGCCTTCTTTCAAACTTTTAACAACATCGGTAAGTCTTCTAAAAGGCAGAAGATAATAGTATATAAAATAAGCGCTGGCTCCAATTAAAAAAATAAAAAACATTGCCAGCTTTATTCTGCTTTCATTTTTGAAATCCTGCAAAAAAATCTTTTCCGGAATCGTCATAAATACATAGAAACTGCTGCTGCCGAAATTTATTTTTTCCAGCTTTGCATATAAAACCTCTCCAGCTGATTTAAAAGCAATAAAATCTTTTCCCCCAATGCTCATCTCCAAAAAGGCTTTTCTGTATATATCAAATTCTTTCTGAGCAATGTTAGGCAAAACCGATGTCCCGCTTTTAAGTTGTTTTTCAAATCTTTCAACATCAGAAGAAGCTACTATTGTGCCGTCATCACTTATTACATTTATAACAGTTTCTTTCCAGTCTGTATTTATGCCGGATAAAAAATGCGAAAAGTCTTTGAGCATTATATCAATGCCGACAACGGCAAATTTGTCAGCTGCCCCCTCGTCAATCCTCATAGAAGCAGTAAGCCCCATATCCTTTGTGGTCCTGAATATATATGGAGAACTCCATTGAATCCCCTCTTTAGAAACAGCATTTAAATACCAGGGTCTTTTTCTTGGGTCATAATCATCCATGCTTGTCTCCCTGGAAAGGATTTTTCCGTCCCCGCTCAGAGCAGTCCATAGCACCTCATCTTTTTCTCGAGCATCCTTTATTCTGTTTTTCCATTCGCCTGCAATGCCAAGGATAAGATAACCATCTCCAAGATAATTGCCGTAATTGATTGATGTAATAAACGGATATCTCTTCATGTATGACATGAAGAAGTTGTTGGTTGCCCTCAGGTCGTTGAAATCAAGCATATTATCCGAATAGTTAATTTTTGTTCTCCCTAGTAAAAATTCTGATGATCGAATAATGTCACTCAGTTCACTAACTACTATCTGCTCTGATTTATCCAGGATATGCCTGCCTAATTTCTTGCCTGCCGATATCGCTGTAAAGTAATCAAACACCAGGTTTATTCCAAACAATAACGTAATAAAAATAAGAAAAGTCTCTATCAGACCAAAACGGAATTTTCTGAGTTTAAAACTGCCAGGCAATTTTATATTTACCCTTTATTTAGCTGTTCTCTGATTTTCCGTAATATTCCGGATACAGCTTTTTAAAGCAACTCGGGCACATGCCGTGGGTGAATTCCGCCTCTGTGTGTTCGCTCACATAAGCCTCGACCTGCTCCCAAAAACCTTGATCATTCCTTATTTTCTTGCAGTTGGAACAGATCGGCACCATCCCCCTCAGAGTCTTTATCTTCACTAGCGCATCCTGAAGCTGAGTTATGAGTTTTTCATGTTCCACCTGAATAAGTTCACGTTTATCTATTTCCTCACTCAGTGCCTGATTCGTATCTAATAGTTCAATTGTACGTTCTTTAATTTTATGCTCAAGATTATCATGGGCTATTTCAAGTTCTTCCTTTGTCTGGCTTAATTTCCTGTTTACCCTGCTGACATATGCTGCAAAAAAACTTGTGGCAAGCACTATAACTAAAATTGCAATAAAAAGATGCCAGTATTTCTCAAGCACGCCGCTGAAGGTCAGTTTCCCATAGTCCTTATACGGCCCGAGGCGAAGCTCTTTCATCAACTCACGCACAGGCTGATAATTCTGAGGAATCGTCCACCCTTTTATCTTAGCAGCCTTTGCTGCAGGGCTGCCTGACGGCATACTAAATAAGGCAACAACCACTTGCTCTGCAAGTCTGTCAGAAGTTCCTTTAAGTTTGGCAAAAGGCCATTCAGGATAAAGCCTGGTGCTGAGCAACAGAGGAAATCCTTCAACCTTCTGCTGGTTCAGAACCTTGTATTCTCTAAGAGATATCTTTCCTTCTTTTGCCAAACTCTCAAGTATGCCCGTGCGAACAGTCCCTGCATCTGCCTTCCCGTCCCTCACAGCATATACAACGAGATCCTGCGGAAAACCGGTAAAAGTGAGCTGAGTGAAATCGCTGTATGGGTCGA
>CAZBSJ010000097.1:5481-6715 GCA_964494165.1 uncultured Nitrospiraceae bacterium | reverse complement strand
TCGTGCAATCGGATAAAAAAATTTCTGGATAGTCACAATGTAAAATATGAGCACATTGTCGTTGACCTTCTCGACAGCGGAGAGCAATGGGTAACCTCAAAAGAACTAAAAAAATATAATCCTGAAGCCACATATCCTACAGTCGTGATTGAGGACGTAATACTTGAGTTCGATGAAGAAAGGCTTAAAGAGGCTATAGGAATAAAATGACACCTGAGAAATTGTATGAAGTCCTTTCAAAATACGCGGAATCTCAGGGCATTCAGCTCAATAAGGACAAAGAATATGTCATGGAGATAATGGAAGGGCTTCTGAAAAACGAAGAGAGATACGGTTACCGCCTTTGTCCATGCCGACTTGGAACTGGGATAAAAGAAAGAGAATCCGATATAATCTGCCCCTGTGTATACAAGCCGCCTGATATTAAAGAATACGGAAGCTGTTATTGCGGTTTATATGTATCAAAAGAATGGAATGAAGGAAAAATAAAGCACGTCAGGGTCCCGGAAAGAAGGCCAAAAGAAAAACAGACTTAAATGCCTTCTCCTCGTTCTTACGCCCCTGACTACATACAGTTTTATCCGACTCTGAGATGCAACCTCTCATGCAGTTTCTGTTTTAATAAATCAGTTTCTTTTTGTGATGATATAACGCTGGAAGACTTTAAAAAACTTGCGGACAAATTACTTCTCCTAAACATAAAAACCATTGATATTATTGGCGGAGAACCTGCTCTTCACAAGGATATTATCCCGATGATTGAATATGCTTATAACAAAGGGATTTCACTCAATATAAGCTCGAATGGAACAGATACAGGATTACTGGAAGAGATTATAAATAACTTTAAAAACATAACTGTCGGTGTGTCAGTTAATGACACGGTTGGATTCGAAAGACTGAAAGATTTCATCAAACTTTACAGACCAGTGGCCAAAACAGTCTTCCTGAACAATCTTAACACCGCACTTTTAAACCATATAATCTCAGCCGACCCTTCAAGATTTTATCTGCTCTATCCGGATGCGATTACTAAAAAGGATTTATCAGATAATATCCGTTTCCCTGAATTTTTGGCTGCTTCAAAGCAATTCGACTCTCCCTTAATTGGGACAGTATACTGTTCCGGTTTCATTCCTGATTCAAAAAATTATCCGCAACTCGCAAAGACAAGATGTGCCGCAGGAACAACAAAATTAGGGATCATGCCTGACGGCTCAGTCTACCCATGCAA
>CAZBSJ010000097.1:0-5381 GCA_964494165.1 uncultured Nitrospiraceae bacterium | reverse complement strand
TTTATTTATATTTGTCAGCTTTTCATCAATTGACCCTTGTTTTGATTTTCCAAAAGCCTCCAGGTCGACCCGAGCCTTTTTGCCGGCCTCTGACTCGATAATTGCACGCTGCAGATCAACAAACCCTATCTTGTTAGTGTCAGCTGCCTTTGAGGTTGCTGCACCAAAAAGAAACACAACCAAAACTGATAAAAAAATCTTCTTCATCCTCTCCTCCTGAATCTATATCGTTTTTTTGTCTTTAGAAAAATGTGCCGAATGTAAATTCCCACCGGCTCTTGCTTTCTCCTTCCTTTGGATCAAGATTATATCCCCATTCTAATCTTAAAGGCCCCATAGGTGATATCCATCTGAATCCGGCACCTGATGTATATCTAATGTATATGTCTTTTGATGAATCATAAGCTGCGCCTGAATCAAAAAATAAAACGCCTTTAAGACGAATTTCGCTTATCAAAGGGAATATATATTCAGCATTAAAGATAACCTGCTTTGTCCCTCCGATTTCTTTTCCGTTTTCGTCCTTTGGCCCGGCTTCGCCAAACCCTAATCCCCTTATTGTATTTATTCCACCGACATAAAACCTCTCATACAAAGGCAATGGTTTGCCTGAGATCCCTGTTGCATAGCTATAGCGCCCTCTTAAAGAAAATGTAGTCTCACCAATGGGGAAAAACCATGCTGAATCAACGCCGGACTTTAGAAAATTATTGTCTCCCCCAAGTCCTGCGTAAGTGACATATAGTGAATTCTTAGAACCTCTGTGCGGGTCTAAAAAATTATCACGAGAATCCCTTGCTATCGCCGGCGTTATGCTGCTTGTAGTGGTTGTACCTTCCTGATCTTTTATCGTTGAAGAGGCATTTTCATCAATATTTTCTATTGTTGCTTTTTCATACCTATAAGTGATATCTCCACGCAAGTACTCAGAAAAACTCTTGCCAAAAGATACATCAAATCCAACAGCCTTCCTGTCATATTCAATGAACTTTCTAGATGTTTTATATATGCTAGTTCCAAATGAGATAGGTTTATCCATAAACCAAGGCTCTCTAAAAGCCAGCTCATAAGTAGTGCTCCTCCCGCCAAATTCGCCCCTAAGCTTTATATACTGCCCCTTCCCAAACAGATTTCCCTGGGTTACTTCCATCATTGCCATAAATTTATCAACAGAACTATATCCGCCGCCTACGCTTATAAACCCTGTTGGCCGTTCTTTAACGTTTATGTCAACGTCAACAAGTTTCTTATCAGGTTTTGGTTTCGGCTGCATATCAACAGACTCAAAAAAATTGAGGTTAGCAATCCTTTCATAGCTGCGTCTTATAAGTTTGCTGTTAAACAGATCTCCTTCATCAAGGCGTATTTCACGGCGTATAGTCTTATCTCTTGTCTTGGTGTTCCCTGAGATCTCAATCCTGCCTATCTTATAAATGTCACCTTCATCGACCTTAAATATAACCCCAACTTGCTTTGAGCTGTCATCCGGCAAAAGCTCGGGGTAAATACTGACAAGGGCATAGCCATTTTCAGAGTACACCTCTGTAATTCCGGCAATATCCTTTCGCAATGTTTTTCTGCTGAACACAGTATTTGGAGAAGACTCCATCTTTTCCATTAGCTGGTTTTCAGCAAACGCCTTATTCCCTGCTATTCCAATGGATGAAATCTTATACTGATCACCCTCAAAAATCGTTATCTTTATTATCATTCCCTCTTTATCTTCAGTAAGTCTTATCAGCGGGTCGGCTACTACAACCTTAATATGTCCGTTGTCAAAATAAAGATCCTTTATCCTCTCTATATCAGCGCTCATCTCGTCTTTTTTGTAATACCCCGAGGAACTTATAAATGAAAAAATCCACCAATCATCAGTTTTCATTACCTTTCTGATCTGTCTTTTAGACAGGGCATCATTTCCTTCAATGATAATATCCTTTATCTTGATTTTCGGCCCCTCGTCAACCTGGTATGTCAGAGTAACTTCATAGTCGCTTACCCTCTTAACAACAGGCACTATGTTTGAGAGCCAGTATCCCTTTTCCTCGTATAAGGCGCGGAGCTTGTCAGCATTATCCTGTATTAATACAGTATCTGCTATAGAATTAGGGGATATAGTCAGTTTTTCTTTTAGCTTGGAATCCTCTATTTCCTCATTCCCCTGGAAACCTATCCTTATTATTATCGGCTTTTCTTTGATTTGATAAACCAGCCTGACCCCGCCTTCAAACGGCTCGAGTTCCACCTTAACATCGTCAAAATATCCCATCTTGTAGATATTTTTTATATCATTTGTGGTCTTATCAATTGAAAGAAGTTCGCCTGTTTTGTGCGTTATCCTGGACTTTATGGCAGCTTCTTCTATCCTTTTAAGGCCCCGCACCTCTATGGCATTTACCATAGGGACTTCTTCGGCAAAAACAAGGCAGGTATTAAAAATCAGGAGTACAGCAAATAAAAGCCCGACTACTCTCTTAGCCAATAGCCCTCCTAAAACAAGTTTTGCGTGTTAGTATAGCCTTATAAAAGGGCATGTGTAAATAGAAAAAAATATGTAAAATGAAACAAACATATTGTTAGGCCGGAACAAAAGAGCATAGATAAAAATAACATGGCAGGGCAAACTTACAGCGAAATCACGGGGATACAGAGCCGAACTGTTGCCCTTAAGGCAACAGTGGGCGTGTTATTAATGATACTTTTGGCATTAAGCCGGCATTTAATTAAACAAATAGGCAGTTTATTTCGCTTAAGTTTGTTCTGCCATGTTAGCAGGGGTATTTTAGGGTGAAGCAGGATAAGACTATATCCAAGGAAATAAAGGTAAAACAAGAGGAAGCAGGGAAAAGGATCGATGTCTTTACATCTGAGAAGACAGGTATCAGCCGCTCGCAGATACAGAAACTGATAGACAAAGGCTATTTGTTGGTCAATGAAAAGCCAAGGCCACGGAATTACAGGCTTAAAGCCAATGATGTCATAAACCTTATAATCGATGAGAAAACTGGAGACGAACTTATCCCTGAACCGCTTCCTGTCGAGATACATTATCAGGATAAAAACCTTATTGTTGTCGACAAACCGCCCGGCATGGTCGTCTATCCTGCAGCAGGTCATAACAGTGGCACATTGACGAATGCCATTAAATACCATAGCAAAAGCCTTGCAACAATCGGCGGTCCGCTGCGGCCCGGAATCGTGCACAGGCTTGACAAAGACACTTCAGGGACAATGGTCGTTGCCCTGGATAATAAAGCTTACTACAACCTTATCGAGCAGTTCAAAAACAGGACAATTAAAAGAAGGTATCTTGCCCTTATTTTTGGGAATATAAAGGAAAACAGCGGCGAGATATCCGCGAAGATAGGCCGCTCTGAATCTGACAGAAAAAAGATGTCTACCCGCGTTAGACGGGGGAAAGAGGCAATAACATCATGGCGCGTTATTGAACGCTTTCAGAACGCCACGTTAATCGAGGCAAGGTTAAGGACTGGTAGGACGCATCAGATACGCGTGCACTTTGCATCAATCGGGCATCCGGTGCTCGGCGACAGGATTTATGGCAAAAAGATTGCGCTTAATACCAAATCCAGGAGAAAGATATTGTTCCCTCGGCAGATGCTCCATGCAGAACTGCTCGGATTCGTCCATCCGATTTCAGGCGAATACCTCGAATTCTTAAGCCCAATGCCGGAGGATATGAGGGAGAAGATAAGAGAACTGAAAGAAAGTCTATAAAATGTACAACAATCCTATGTATAGTTATGTTTATCTTTTCTACTCTTACACCACAAAAAAGTTCTATAATTACTAAGTATGAAAAACCGTCCTTTTTTATGTTTCCTAAGTCTTACATCCCTTCTACTACTTGTTGAGATTTTCTAAGATATACTGCGCATCTTCTAAAAGTATCTTTGCTGCTTTATCTGATATATGTTTGCCTTTTTGCGCATTGACTTCATTAATAAAGGCATTTAACTGGTTTTTTGCAGATGTCTTATTCCCCTTTGAGATTGATGCTTCAATCGCTTTTGCTTTTTTCAGAAGGCTATTCATTATGCCATCATTGTCTATCCAGCCAATTTTGCGGGAAAGGGCTATGTCTTGTTTAAGGTTTGATGGGGTAGCGATTCGTGTTGCAATCCCTGCAGGCTTTGAAGGATCGGAATTATAAATAAATTGGAATTTTGAGGTAAGGTCTTTATCGATAATACCTGTAAAGTCAAATGCTGTGATGCCTTCGCTTTGGATTCGACGTGAAATTCCAATGCTTATGTCAAAATCTGTTAACCCAACTCCTATAACCTCTATTGTATATGCACCTGGCATAAGATTAAACATTGCATCGCCGTGAAATTTTTCGCTAATTTCGTCCCTCCCGCTGATTTTATCACCTTCCGCTAAGGAAATAAAAAATTCCGCAGAAAATTCCTCCAGATATTGTTTTGTAACAACATCATAGCCGACTCTCCGGCCCTGAGGATCGGTAATAACATAATAGACGCCTTCTTCTTCGGCATAGAAATCTATCTGTGCATTCTCATTTCCTATTTCAATGGCAAAACAAGTGCCAGTTGTTGAGATAAAAACAAGAAATAAAACGGTAATTATTTGTAACATTCTATTTTTCATTGACATCCTCCTATAGTTTCATAAGCTACAATTCCGTATATTTCATTGTTATATTTATGTGTTGAGAGAGTTTTTCTGTCTGCATAACCTGGGTCATTTATTGTATATTCGTTATCAACCTTTTTTGTCACTACAACCCAGTGATAATTCCAATACCATGTTCCGTTCTTCATTTGTTTCCAGTTTTTTACTTTAACTATAACAGGAATGCATTTATTAAGATAGTTATCCATAACTGAATTTAACAAAGGCGTTGAGTTATTTTTAGATTTTTTAACAGGGTAAAGGTTAACTAAGCCTATAATCGAGGACGCATCCCACCTGACATCAGCACCTGAAGTATACCCACCACTTAATGTCATAAACTCGTTCCACTCTGCTGGGTCTGCCTGACTCCCATATCTTTTCATAACCATTGCCAGACTTGTTAACGCACAGCCTTTATCAGATATCGAATATTGTGTATAACCTGACTTAAGTCTGTAGCTCGGCTTGAGATTACCACCTTCATACCGACAGACTTTTTCTCCTGTCACTTTAGGCGGTACGCTGTTATCGACTATTTCGCATTCGCAGGTCCTATTTACAGTTGTTATTTCTTTTGTCTTTGGGTCATCATATTTGCACCAAGTATCATACGGATCACTTCCCCACCGCGAATCCCCTTGGGAATACCTTGTCACTGGAGGGCATATTGCAGTTGCACTGAATCTCTGCGGGCTGCCGCTTGTGCATTCAGAACATCTTGC
>CAZBSJ010000096.1:5571-6722 GCA_964494165.1 uncultured Nitrospiraceae bacterium | reverse complement strand
GTATTTCTTTTTATTATTGCATTCCTTACATGCAGGCGCCACATTACCTTTTGTTGATCTGCCGCCTCTGATGATGGGCACAATATGCTCCATCGTGAGATCTTTGGGATGAAAGGTCTTATTGCAAAAGTAGCATCTGCCTTCAGCGCATTTTCTTTTCCACCATTGGGTATTCCGGAGCTCGCGCGCTTTGGCCTTCTCTTTTTTTATCTCAGCTTCTGTGACCTCGGAGATAAAGGGGGTCATAGCGGGATTGCCTTGTTCCAGAGAACGCTCTGGTTTCTGCCGTTCTTCTTTGCATGGTAAAGGGCCTGGTCTGCCCTCTCTATCAAATGTTCTTTGGTGTCATTTATGCTCGAAATAGTTGAGATGCCGATGCTTACAGTTACCTGCATTTCCTTTCCGTCAGCATCAAATATATTGTCCATTACTGATTTCCTGAGCCTTTCAGACATGTTTTTTGCGCCTCCGCTTTCTGTCCCTAGCAGTATTGCAGCAAATTCTTCGCCGCCGTATCTAGCTGGGAAGTCAATGTTCCTGACTGTTTTGTGGAGGATTTTTGCTACTCCCTGAAGTATCTTGTCTCCGGCAGGATGTCCGAAGGTGTCATTTACTTTTTTGAAATAGTCAATGTCTATAAGCAGAAGCGAGATGGGTTCCAACGACCTCTTGAATCTTTTGACCTCAGAAGAAAGTCTTTCCTGGAAATGCCTGTGATTGAAAAGGCCGGTGAGCCCGTCCGTTGTTGCCATCTTCTCTATCTCAGAGTGGAAGCGCGCGTTTGCAATGGATATTGAGGCCTGAGTGCTGAGAACTTCGAGCAGTTCCATCTGATGAGGGGAAAAGGCATTCACCTTATCAGCAAAAAAAGCTATCATGCCGATGAACTCTTTCTCGAAAACCAACGGAAGGAGCAGGAGCGACCCTACATCTTTAGTCTTAAACGGCAGGGGCGGGATATCAAAGTTCCGCACATCAGAGAGATAGACTGGCTCCATGTTCTTTTTTACCATATCGAGCAATGTGCCTTTGATGTTGAAGGTGGTTTTTTCGAGCTGAAGATGCCCTACTCTTTGTTTGACCTCAAAGACATCGCGTTTCTTAAAGAGCAGGAGAATGGAACATGGCGCTATCCTGTGGCAGCCTTCGAT